>JAMOPB010000077.1 GCA_027064945.1 Candidatus Cloacimonadota bacterium | reverse complement strand
GAGTTCAGGTCGCTGTTAAAATCACAGCATGAACTTAAGAAACTGGGTAAAAGTGGTAAAATAAAGTACAGAAAGCATTATTCAGTACCTCATTTTTCTGGTCAACCGATCACTATAGTTGACAATAAACATATTAAAATACGCAAACTAGGTAAACGTAACAAGCCAGAAAAATTCTATGTACGCGGATTACGTCAATTAGAAAAACTGGGTTCATATAGAATTATTACAATTAGATTGATAAAACGCGCAACTGGTTACTATTTACATATAACAGTTGAGTGCGAAATCCCTGAAAAACAGAAGCCTAAAAAATTCCTTGGTTTAGATTTCGGAATCAAGACTCAGGTAACTATTTCCAACGGTTATAACATCAGTTATGCAGAACATAGTAAACTGATAAAACACGAAAACAGAATCAAAAGACTTCAGCGCGCTAGATCGCGCAAACAAAAAGGCTCTAGATCCTATAGGTATCTGAATTACTTGATACGTGTAGCTTTTGAAAAACTAGAATACGTTAAACGTAATATAATAAATACATTTTATTCAGTTTTTAGCAACTATTATATCGTATTTCAAAAAGAACTTATTAAACAGTGGCATCAAAGCGGTTATAAAGGTATCCGCAGACGCGTACAACGTACATTCATAGGGCGCATACTTGCTAGATTGCGGACACTTGAGTACACAGAAGAATTGGACAGTTCTTACGCAACGACAAAAACGTGTCTGCAATGTGGAAATAAGAATTCCATTAAACTAGATGAGCGTATATTCAAATGTCCTGTTTGTGGATACACTATGCCACGAGACAAACATTCCGCTTTAAACATGCTACGATTTTTCGGCTTCACGTATCAAGAATGTATATCTGATTCTAGATTACAGTTTACTTTTTCTCAAAATGAAATTGCTCGTTTCGAGCAAGCCGGTATCTGTGTAGAAACTATTTAAAAAAATCAGTTGTTAGAAGTCTGCCTGTGGAGCGCGGGTGACTATAAAATGCAGCGCTGTTGCGCTGAAGCCCTTTAACCAACTAGAGTGACTGGGCTCTGTTTATATAAACTGTATTAGAAGCCCAGGCGCTTTAGCGTTGGGTAGCTCACAAACAGGTGAGGATGTCACAATTGTAGAAGAAAACGATAAAGAAACGTGTAAAAAAGCATTTGAAGAATTTTTATCTAAATTGTGGGTCATGGATAAAATGCAAATAGAAGAATTCAAAATGAATTTTGAAAATTTTATAAATAGTGATGATGAACATGCAGCGTTTAATGGTTTTCTTGAACTCGGTGCGCCTATTGGGATTAGTTTTGTGAGAAAAGATATTTAATGTGTGAAGGATAAAAATCGCGTATTCAACTATCAACTTGTCAGGATGATGCGCGCTAGTTGCAAAAAATTACATTAAAATTATTTTATAAAGGAATGCTCATGAAAGAATATCATATTAATGAAAAATTAAAAATTAATGATGCATATGATGTTGAAGAGCATATTGATGAAATACTAAGCGAATTTGATAGCAAATATGCGTTAATGGACGTTTTAAAAGAATTCACTTTATATATATGTGAACATTATCCTGAATATCTTGATGAAACTGTCGATTATATTATTGAGCGACTGCTAAACTCGCAAATTTATGATGGCGTTAAAGAATATATGGATTCATTTTTCGGAGATTATTGTGAGAATCTCGATGATCTTATCTCTGATAAATCGATGTATGAAATCGGTAAATCTATTTGGGATAGCATTAAAAATGAAAGCAAAAATGTAATTAGATATGATATCGATGAAGAAAGATATAATAAATTTGCTACCGCATATGACGATGAATATTGGTTGAAAAAACTTGAAAACGATGAATATATTAGAATAGGAGATATTTATGAGGAGCTTTTTAAAACGCCAGAAAAAAAGCTCTTACCTTATGCAGATAAAATTGCAGAAGCTATCGACAGTGCCTGGAGTATGAATATAGATCAAAAAAATAAACAAAGAAAAATTCTTAAATATCTTGAAAAAATCGGATATCGTGAACTACTGGATAGAATTCTAGAATGTGATGAATTATCTTGGGATCATAATTCATATAAATTTGCAGAAATTGCTGAAAATATTGCAAAACAAGATAGAGAAGATAGAATCAGTGTCGAAGAAGCTAATGAAATTATTAAAGAAAATAATTTGCAAAATATACTAGAAGCAATTGAGGGATACGTTGGGCTAGAGGATATGAAATTTGATTATTTAATAGATAAAAGAACAAATAAAATTGTTTCGGAAGATGGAGTTTTTAAATATTTAGAAAATGGGGCTGAAACCATCAAACCTTGGATTAGAAATCGCAAATTCGGCGATAAAAAAATGAGAAAAAGTTGGTTGCTAAATATCATAGAAAGTTATAAGAGTACTTAATTAGAGTGACAAGAGAAGTTATATGCGCGATCATTAAAAATCGAAAAAGGAGAAATTATGAACCTAGCAACTGAGTTCAAGAATCTAATAAACAGCGAATTAGAAAAACATGACTTGAAACTTGTTTTAGACTACAGTAAACCAGAAGATGAATATTTTGAATATTATTTGGATTGCGATGAATGTGACGATGTGTTTTTCAACGCCGGAGTTTTTGAATTTAAAGTTAAAGACGCGCGCGAACATATGAAAATATTTAGATTCAGATTCGCCGCGGACGAAGAACACAAATTCTATAAATTGAGAATTGACGATGTAGAAAGATATTGTTTTAGTGAATGCTTGTTCGGTGATGATGAAGATCCACGCGAGTGGTACATTGATATTGAAAAATGTGAGTTATATTTTGTCTTCGTTGATGAACATGGTGAAAAACAATTCAAAGTCATAGATTTTGCTTTTTATCTGCCAAGTAATAACAAGAGCGAAAAACAAGAAATTTAAAAAGGAGCACAAATGGAATTGAAATTAGTCAATAGAAATGCAAAAACAATTAGTGATGCGTACGGTTTAACCGAGGCTAAATATATAGAAATAATCAAAAATGCAATGGATAGTTTGCAAGAAAAACTTCAAAAATTCACAGATAATGAATTTGTTAGATTGGACAAGGATGAAATATTAGCCGCGATTGTGCTTGCTGATGATCTATCTATCAATATCGCAGCTATTATTATCGGTGTTCTGGAAGATTGCAAAATAGAAAGAGCTATTGATGTTGTTGAAGTTATTAGCATGTTGAATCCTAGAAGACAACATGCATATATCGCACTGATTAGAAGCTATGAGACATATGTGAATGTTAAAGCGATTAATGAGTCAGAAAGTGATGAATTAGACAAAGATTTAGCGGATTTGCTAGCAAACTGAAAAGAAGGAATAGCGGTACGCCATATGTAAAGGAATTACATGAACTTTCAAATTGAATTTCTTAAAAATAAAATCATAGAAACAGAAGACAAGCTCCGCGCAATCCAAGAGCGTGAGCAGTTTCTCGAGACTGAAATCAAAGTTGTAGATGAAGCCAAACGG
>JAMOPB010000076.1 GCA_027064945.1 Candidatus Cloacimonadota bacterium | reverse complement strand
TGTTAAGCATCTTCGTTTCTTAGACCCGGAAATTGAAACAGAAATCAGCAAAAATAATACAACCGGCAAAAAAACGATAAAATATTTAGTAATTGCGCAGGAACAAGGAAATATTGAAATTCCATCTCTTGATTTTTGCTATTTTGACACAAATTCTAAATCTTATAAAACTCTTTCAACAAGTACTTATCATCTAAAAGTTGGTGCAGGTAATTTGGCTTATATCCCTTCTTCAGCTGCTCAAACAGCAGTATCATTGGAAGGTTCAGATATTGGTTTTCTTTCTGAAATATCTTCATTGAAATCAGATAAAATCTATTTCCAAACTTGGAGTTATTGGCTAATTCTTATCCTTATGTTCCTATCAATCCCGATTAGCTATTTTTATAAGCAGGAACAAGAAAAATTAGAAAGCAATGACCAATATTCACGTAATAAACGCGCAATTAAAATTCTTAAAAAATATATGAAAGAAGCAACTTCTTTTGCTAATGAAGGAAAAGAGGAATTTTATGCTGCAGCTCAAACCGGTTTATCCAATTATTTAAGCGATAAACTTCACATTGCCAGAGGTTCCACAACCGATGATATTCTCACTAATCTGAAATCAAAAAACATTTCGGAACATCTTCTAACTGAAATTAAAGAAATCTTTGAAATATGTAACCGAGCTAGATTTATGCCGGGTGGTTTTTCTAATGAAAATATCAAAGAGCATCACGAAATGATTAAGAAATTAGTAAATGACCTTTCAAAAATCAAAATGTAATTGTTGAGGAAAATATGAAAAAAATAATATTCTTAGTAAGCATAATCTTTGCTATAAATATACTTTGGGCAAATCCCGAAACTACTTTGGAAAAAGCTAACAGTGCATATCAAAATCAAGATTATCAAACCGCTTTAGATAATTTTCTAAAAGTGTATAATGAAGGCTATGAAAATGCAGATCTGTTTTATAACATAGGAAATTGTTATTATCGAGTGGGAAAGTTAGGAAATTCAATTCTTTTTTTAAAAAAGGCTTTGAAACTGGATTCTACTCATAAAAAAGCGAAACGAAGTTTGGAATATGTCCTTACAATGACCAAAGATAAACAACAATTGGAAAATGAGGAAGTTGTTTCCAAATATTTAAAAAATATTATATCTTCAATTAGTTTAAATAATCTTGCTGTATTTGTTTTGATTATCATTACACTGATTATTTTTACATTCCATATTATTATTCACAAATATTCAGGTAAAGATCGAACAGTTCCCTATTTTTTTATTACAGTTTTAATAATCTTATTAATTCCCGCATTAGTTACATCCGGATATAAACTGAAAAAGCTTAATTCTCATAATGAAGCTGTTTTAACAACTGAGACAGCAATTGGATATAGTGGACCAAGTAGCGATTTCACAAGAGTATTTACTATACATGAAGGAATGATTCTTAAAATTGAGAAAATCCAAGACGATTGGGCATTGGTTCAACTATCAAATGGAATCGGTGGCTGGATTAAATTGGATGCTCTATCCAGAATATGATGATTTATGCGGTATAGGATTTTTTTTCTTGTTTTGGTTCTTCCCGTTTTATTAATCGGACAAAATAAAATTGAACTTTATGGAGTTGCCGAACAAGGTGGCTTACTTATTGGGAAAATATCTCCTAAAATAGAAAATGTTTTCTTTGATTATAAGAAAATTGAAATCCATAATAACACTTTTTTGCTTGGATTTGATCGTGAGGCAAAATTGCACCATATTTTATCAATTGTATTTGATAACGGATCAATGCGTTCTTTTCGATTTGAGATAAAAAAGAAAGATTATGATATTCAAGAAATTAAAATGCCAAAATCAAAAGCCAAGTATTTTAAGCCAAAACCTGCTGAAACAATCTCCAGAATAAATCAAGAAGCTGAAAATTTAAGAAAAGCACGGAAACTGATCGAAGGAAATTCTTCTTTTGAATTTTGTTTTTCTTCACCAATAGAAAATGCTCCGATTTCAAGCAAATTCGGAGCTCAGAGAATTATCAACGGCAAAGAAAAAAAGCCACATTTAGGATTAGATCTTGCAGCTCCTAAAGGAACAGCTGTAAAAGCTATGAATAGTGGGAAAATAATTTTGACCGGTGATTATTATTATAATGGCAAATTTGTTCTTATAGATCATGGTTTAGGCTTAAACTCTATTTATATTCATCTTTCCGAAATTGATGTAAAAATAGGAGATGAAATTAAAACCGGAGATGTAATTGGTAAGGTTGGCTCAACAGGAATTTCCACTGGCCCGCATCTTCACTGGGGTGTACGATTAAATGATGTTGATATTGATCCTGAAGTGATTCCAAAAATGGATAATTTGTTTCTTAGTTTTTAATATTTCTTTTTCCAGCCAAAAGTAAAATGGTAAATTTAGCAACATAGCATTTGTAAAATTTTCCGGCTCTTCCCAATTTATTGCCATAATTCTTTTATTTTTTTACTTTTCTCAATTTTCTTAAACTTATGAAAATGCTTGTTATTTATTCATCAAACCCGCTACAAATCAACTTTCATTTGACACAAAAACAATTAAAAATTTTCTTATAAAAAATATTATAAAGGAAGAAACAATGGAAAGAACATATAAAATTTTCTTATCAATCACACTATTAATAATCTCATTTAACCTTTTAGCAGACGCGCCGGAAGGATATTATGATTCAGCCGAAGGCTTAAGCGGAGATGCTTTAAAATCAGCTCTTAATGATATTATAGATAATCATAACGAGCTTAGTTATTCTCAAGTTTGGAATGCTTTAAAAGATACAGATGAAGACCCTAATAATCCCAATCACGTTATATTGCTATACACTGGATGGTCTGTAACTGATGCAGGATATCCAACTTGGAACAGAGAACATACATGGGCAAAATCTCATGGAAATTTCGGAACAAATCCTCCTTGCGGAACAGACATCCATCATCTTCGTCCTACAGATCCTGATGTGAATAGTGCCAGAGGAAACAAAGATTTTGATAATGGTGGAACTCAACATCCAATTGCTACAGGTTGTTATTATGATAGTGATAGTTGGGAACCTCGTGATGAAGTAAAAGGTGATGTTGCACGAATGATATTCTATATGGCAACTCGTTATGAAGGTGAACATGGGGAACTTGATTTACAAGTTGTAGATGAAGTAAATACAGATCCCGCTCCCGAGCATGGTAAATTATCAACTTTACTTGAATGGAATTTACAAGATCCACCTGACGAATTTGAGATGACACGAAACGACAGAATTTATGAAAATTGGCAAGGAAACAGAAACCCATTTGTAGATCATCCTGAATTTGCTCAATTTATCTGGGGCGGTCAAACTCCCGGTTTATATGCCAATTTTACTGCTACTCCCTTATCCGGCTCTGCCCCACTTAATGTTCAATTCACAGATACAAGTTCAGGCGAAATTGTTTCTTGGCAATGGGATTTTGATAACGATGGAATAATCGATTCTAATGAAAATAATCCTAATTATACATACAATGAA
>JAMOPB010000075.1 GCA_027064945.1 Candidatus Cloacimonadota bacterium | reverse complement strand
TCATGATATTAAACTTAGACCACATCAAATTAATGCAATAGCCAGAACTATTTATGGTGGCAATACTTTGCTTGGGCACGTGGTCGGTGCTGGGAAGACTATGATCATGATTGCAAGTTGTATGGAACAAAGAAGAATGGGAATAATTAAAAAAGCAATGTTTATAGTTCCTAATCACATTACTGGAGATTTTGGTTCAGAGTTTTTAAGATTATATCCTCAATCTAAAGTTTTAGTAACAACTAAAAAAGATTTTCAAAAGAAAAACAGACAAAGATTTGTAAGTAGAATAGCTACAGGTGATTATGATGCAGTTATTATAGGTCATTCTCAGTTTGAACGTATTCCAGTTTCTGAAGAAAGAAAAGAATTAATGATTCAAAAAGAAATAGATGAATTAATGATGGGTATTGAAGAATCAAAAAAAGAAAATGGTCAGAATTGGTCAATAAAACAAATGGAAGTACAAAAGAAAAAACTAGATGTGGAACTTGAAAAACTACATGATACTAAAAAAGATGATGTAATAAATTTTGAAGAACTTGGTGTAGAAGCAATATATTTAGATGAGGCACATTATTACAAAAATTTAGCAGTATTTACTAAAATGAGAGGTGTCGGTGGGATAGGTGGATCAAGAGCTAAAAAAGCTAGTGATATGTTAATGAAAGTTGATTATATTAATGAGATAAATGGTGCAGAACGAGGAGTTGTATTTGCTACTGGAACACCTATAAGTAATTCAATGGTGGAAATGTTTGTTATGCAAAGATATCTTCAACATCAAGAACTTAATAAAAGAGGATTAAAGAATTTTGATAGCTGGGCAGCTCAGTTTGGTGAAGTAGTATCAAGTTTAGAATTAGCTCCAGAAGGAACAGGATATAGAATAAAAAATAGATTTGCTAAATTTGTTAATTTACCAGAATTAATGACCATGTTTAAAGATGTAGCAGATATTCAAACAAAAGATATGTTAGATTTACCTGTACCAAATTTAAAAGATGATAAATCAATTGTAATAGCAAGTGAAGGTAGTGACTATTTAGAAGAAAAGATGATGGAGTTTGCAGAAAGAGCAGAAAACATTAGAAATGGAGAAGATCCTAGAATCGACAACATGCTTAAAGTGACGAATGAAGCAAGATTAATTGGATTAGACCCAAGAATACTTGATCCTATTGCTCCAAATGATGAAAATTCAAAAGTTAATAAATGTGTTGAAAAAGTATATGATGAGTATCTTAAAAGTAATAACTTTAAAGGTACTCAAATTATTTTTAGTGATGTAGGAACACCCAGTAAAAAAAGATTTTCAGTATATCCATATATAAGAAATGAATTAATAAAAAAAGGTATACCAGAACATGAAATATGTTTTATTCATGAAGCTAAGTCTGATGTTCAAAGAGAAGAAATGTTTTTCGATATGAGAAGTGGATATAAACGAATAATTTTAGGTTCAACACAAAAGATGGGAACTGGAACAAACATACAAGATAAGCTTATTTCATTACACCATCTCGACTGCCCTTGGCGCCCAGCTGATTTAGAGCAGCGTGAAGGTCGAATACTCCGTCAAGGTAATCAGAATAAAGAAGTAAGTATCTATAAATATGTGACAAAATCGAGCTTTGATGCTTACATGTGGCAACTTGTTGAAAGTAAACAAAAATTCATAGCACAAGTAATGACTTCTAAAACAGTTTCAAGAAATGCTGAAGATATAGATGAGACTGTTCTTTCTTATGCAGAGGTTAAAGCAATTGCTACAGGTAATCCTTTAATTAAAGAGAAAATGCAAGTTGATAATGAAGTTTCAAGACTAAAGATTTTAAAAGCTAATTTTGATAGTAAGAAATATTCATTAGAAGATCGAATTTTATATAGTTATCCTCAACAAATAAAAAGACAAGAAGAAATAATTGAATGTATTGTTAAGGATATTGAAATAAGAAATGGAAATATAAAAGAAGAGTTTGAAATGAAAATTAATAATAAAATATTTGATGAAAGAGAAAAAGCAGGACTATATATATTTGCTTTATTTAATAAAATGAATGAAGATGAAACTAAATCAATAGGACGGTTTAATGGCTTTGAATTATTATTAAAAAATGGTTTTTTTAGTGGTGATAAAGAAATAATTTTAAAAGAAAATAAATCTTATTCAGTTTCAATATCAGATAGTCCACATGGCAATCTTATTAAACTTGAAAATATCCTTAAAAGTTTTGAAAAACAAGTAGAAACTGCTGAAATAAGAATAGATGAAATCAATAGAAATCTAAATCAAGCAAAAGAAGAATTCAAAAAAACATTTCTTCATAAAGAAAAGCTAGAAACTTTATTAAGAAAGCAGTCAGAACTTAATAGTGAATTAGATATGGATAAGAATAATATAGTAATTAATGAAGAAGTTGAAACTAAAGCTGATGAAAAAATAGAAGAAATTGAAATAGGTGAATGTTTATAGAATCAGCAATCATTGTATCGTTTATGTAAGTGATGTATATTTTCACAAAAATATATGTTGCTTATATGAAATAAGTGATATGATATTGTTAACGGAGAAATAGATTATTGTGAATATTGTGTTAGCTAATTGAATGCATATAAAAATTTATTAATAAATTTAAAATAAATGTTTATGTTAATATTAAAGGCCCCTATAGTAATTGAATTTCAAATGAAAAACGATCTAAAACATCAGATAATCTTTAATAGTAATATATAACTATTAGAGGTGTCAGGAGTGATTGGATTAATAGATAAATAAATTAGCAATTATTAAATTGAAAATAAAAGGAATTAATTTAAATAATACCAGCCCATTTGGATAATTTGTAATATTAAGCAGAGATATAAGTGGTATTCCTGCAATGCGGTAATCATGTAAATATGGCGGTGTTCCCGAAAGTTTAAAGGAAAAGGTTCGGTAATATATTAACGCCGCTCGCCTACGGCGCAGTCGGTTCGTGGCGAAGCACCACATCACACAACTGCACCTTTGCAACAATACCACTTACTGAGCTAAAGCTCATAAGTGATATCGTCGCAAAGCCGCGCGGCGTTAGCTGAAATCCTTTTACTAAACATGATGAACTAATTGGAGGTGGAAAATGAACGAAATATTATCAAAAATATCTGCATATAAAACATTTAATTACTTGTTTCCAGGTGCATTATTTATAATTGAAATTGAATTTGGATTAGATATAAAGGTTACGCAAAACGATTTTTTCAAAGATTTTGTTTTATATTATTTTATGGGATTAATTATAAGCAGAATCGGTTCGCTACTTATTGAGCCATTATTTAAGAAGTTGGAAATAATTAAGTTTTCTGATTATGAAAACTACGTCAAATCATCAAAAAAAGATACTCTGATTTTAGAATTGTCAGAAGTTAGCAACATGTACAGGAGTTTAATTGCATCACATGTTATTGTTGGAATTATATTGATACTCTCGCAAACCAGTATTGATTGGAAATTAGTTGAGTTTAAATACGTAGCTCTATTTCTAATAGTTATATT
>JAMOPB010000074.1 GCA_027064945.1 Candidatus Cloacimonadota bacterium | reverse complement strand
ATCGATGCTATTGTAATGTTCGGCAAAATTAAATTCAACAGCCCAACGATCAGAGCCATACCAATTCAGATCATGTTGATTATTGTGATTGTAATATAAATCTTCACGTAAAGGAGAACTAACATCTTCCCCATCGGCCAAATTACTATTAATGCTATATAAAATCTGAAAACTAAGTATCAGAATTAGAATGATAATCCTTTTCATTTTGCTCCTATTTTACAAAAATTACTTTTACTAAAACTGCTAAAACGCTGAATATATCAGGATGTAAGCAACAAATAAATTTTCTTCCAAATAGAAAGATCAGGACAGATAGTCAAGTTTAATGTGATTTTTCGATAAATTTGTATGAATAGTTTGTTTTATGTAGTTTTTTAATATTTTAGTTCGATGATATAAAGAAAATGTTAAGCTATAATTTTACTATGAATTATAAGAAATCTTTTCTTTAAAAATGGGAAAACAGCAGATCCTTAATGGGAAAAATTTAATCGTAGTTTTAATCAAATGGAAAATAATTAAACAATCTTTGCTTTCTTTGCTCCTTTCCATCTTTTATGAACCCAGAACCAATCAGCTGGATGCTCATGAATATATTTTTCTAATTTTTCTGAGACTAATTCGGTAAGAGCTTTTACATCCTGAAGATTATTAGAAAATTTTGTTGTATCAATCGGTGGTTCCACAACGAAAATATTTTCACCTTTTTCATTTCGATAAGCAATTGCAGGAATGATAGGACATTTTTGTTTAATCGCAATTTTTGCTGTCCCCACAAAAGTGGAACTGGGCAATCCCAAGAAATTTGTTTGAATACCGTATTTTCCTGCATTTTGATCCATTAAAATACTAACAACATAATTTTGTTTTAATAATTGTATGATAGGTCTAAGTGCATTTTTCTTGTCGATTAAAACTATATTTTCATTTTCCCGCAATTTATTGGTAAAATCGTTAAAGTAGCGATTACGCTGTTTTTTTAGTACAACTCCCATCTTATGTTTGCGAGCAATACTAATTCCGGCTAATTCCCAATTTCCCATATGAAAAGTTGCTAAAATAGCTCCATTGCCTTTTTCCAAAGCTTTGCTAATATTCTCAAATCCTCGAATATCGCACTTCTTCAATAATTCTTCTCTATCACCAAAATATGTTTCTGCAGCAGTTCTACCCAAGTTTTCATACATTTTTAAAATGATCTTGTTTCGCTCATTTCTTGATTTATCGGGATAAATTTTTTTCAGATTACTTTCTGCCACATTTCTACGCAATTTCAGAATATTGCCGGCAAATTTTGATAAATTAATGATACTCTTTTCCACAAAAACATATGGTAATTTTTTGTTTAAGTTATAGAAAGCTTTAAATAAATTAAATTCTATTTTGCTTTTTGTTTTTTTTTTCATATTTCCTAGATTTGCCTAAATTATTTTAATCTAAATAATAAATTGCTTTAATTGGATCGATCTTACTGGCTTTATAAGCCGGGAAAATTCCTGAAACAAAGCCAATAAACAAAGAAAATCCTATTCCGATAAATACGCCATTTATAGGTAAAACAAAATCAAAATCCAATGATGATGAAGCTACTGTAACTATCACCCATGAAATAAATATTCCTTGAACAGCAGCAATAATGCTAAGAATTAGAGATTCAGACAAGAACAAACCAAACACATCACGTTCAGAAGCACCAATACTTTTTCGAATACCTATCTCCATCATCCTTTCGCTGATGCTGATTAGTAAAGTACTGAACAAGCCAATACCTCCCACAAAAAGAGATATTCCGGCAATTATCATAAGAGTGATACTCCACTTTTTCATCATGTCTTCTATTTCTTTTGTTACTTTCAACATCTCTGCGCCAATATCATTAAAGGTAAAATCATGTGCCATCTTATGTTTTGCCAATAAAAGATGAGTAATATCATTCTTCATTTTATGATAACTTTCGGCATCTTTGCTTTGAGCATAAATATAATCAACTGCGCTATTCGAACGTAAATATTGGGAAGCTGTAGAAAGAGGAATGTAAATAGCATTTAGATCTCTTTTTCTCTCCCAAGAATTAAAATTAAAACCTTTTTTGTTCAAATTATCTTCATCTAAAATGCCAATTACTTTGAAAGAATTTTTCCCGACAATCACCTCTTTATCTAAAGCATTGCCGCTTGGAAAATGATCTTTAGCATAATAATAACCGATTATACATACTTTCGCAGCGTAAGAATCTTCAAAAGCATTGAAAAATCTACCATCTTTTATTGGATAACTTTTATTCTGAAAGAAACTTACATTTGTACCGCGTAACTGTGTCCAACGTTTACCGCGTCCTGATCTATTGCGTTCCCAACTTTCAATCATTCCATATGTCTCTTTTATTGTATCCAATTTCCTTAAAGCAATGTAATCACTCAAAGTAAGTGGCTTTGCTTTTCTTTTAACTGAATAGAACTTAGACGTACGGTTATTATCGGATTCTTCTCCTGTGCTTGGAACAATCATTATAGAATTATTCCAACCAATGCCCTCCATATTTTTTGCAATAAGATTTTTTATTCCATAAATTGTAGAGAACATCAAAATAACAGCCATCACGCCAATTGTAATACCAATCAGCGTGAGTGATGTTCTAACTTTATGACTAAAGATACTATGAAGACTGCTTCTAATGTTTTCTCTAAAATTCATTTAATAAACTTCTTTTTTACACTTAGGACAAACAAGATATTTGCCTTTTTCCTTACTAAATTTCTCTTGCATATAGTAGTTTCCACAAGATGGACATGTCATTTTTACCGGTTTGGAATTTGTAATAAATTTACAATCAGGATAACGAGAACAACTATAGAAGAATTGTCCTTTCCTGTTTTTCTTTTCAGTAATTTCACCTTCTCCGCATTCCGGACATTTTATTCCCAAAGTAAAAGGTTGAGTATATTTACATTTTGGATAATTAGAGCAAGCTATAAATTTGCCAAATCGACCGTTTTTAACAACTAATTCACTACCACATTTAGGGCATGCGCCATCGACTTTTTCTTGTTCAACAATTTTAATTTTACCATCTTCATCTTTAACAAAATCTTTAATATTTTTACATTCCGGGAAATTCGAACAAGCCAAGAATTGGCCGTTTCTTCCCCATTTTATCACCATTGGAGCACCACATTTATCACAAACAAAATCGGTTTCTTCAATTAGCTTTGATTTAGCTTCTTTGGTATCTACTTTTTCCATTAGCTTTATCAATTGGTCATAATATTCTTTTAAGATATCCTGCCATTTCAAATTTCCATAAGTTATCTCATCCAAGTTATTTTCCATAGAAGCTGTAAATTCTACGTTTAGGAAATCAGAGAAATTTGCTACTAAAAATTTATTTACAACTCTTCCGAGATCTGTTGGTTTGAAACGTTTTTTTATCAATTCCACATATTTACGCTCAAGAATTGTATTTGTGATAGACGCATAAGTAGAAGGTCGGCCGATGCCTAAAGCTTCCAACTCTTTTATCAACATCGCTTCTGAATAACGAGCC
>JAMOPB010000073.1 GCA_027064945.1 Candidatus Cloacimonadota bacterium | reverse complement strand
ATAGTAAAGTCCCAATCTACCGGATCGTCAGGCATAACGATTGATTGTTCGAATAAAACATCACGATTCCTTTCAATAGATTTTGCAAATAATCCATTTGCATAGATTGTAATAATTGTAATAAAAATAAGACTTAGTTTTTTCATTCTTTCTCCTTATATATTTATTTTTTGTTTATTAATTGCATTTTGCGTTCCATATATCATACAAAAATTCTCACCATGCTCGCTGCCTTTGACACTATAATAAAAATATAACATTATCCGCTTTTTTAACCAACTTTATGAAAACAGCGTTAAGACTGAAGAATGTTAAATTTTGAATTCTTAATTTTGAATTGAAAACATATAATCATCAACCACAAGCCATAATCAAATATTCGTGCAATTCGTGGACAAAACAAATGTTTTTTTTCATCCTTCGATAAAATTCCGAAAATCGGAATCACCCAGGATGACCTTTATTGCATAAGTATAATGTATAATGGATAATGTATAATGGATAATGTATAATGGATAATGTAAAATGTAGATTGTGAAATGTGAAATGGGAGAAGTGAAAAGCGTAAATAATTTTAAATTTTGAATTCTGAATTTTGAATTGAGAAACACATAACCACAAACCATAAACACTAAGCAAGTTGTGCTATAATTAAAAATAAAGAACTATCCGCTTTTTTAACCAACTTCATGAAAACAGCGTTAAGACTGAAGAATGTTAAATTTTGAATTCTTAATTTTGAATTGAAAACATATAATCATCAACCACAAGCCATAATCAAATATTCGCGTTTATTCGTGCAATTCGTGGACAAAATAAATTTATTTTTTTCTTATGATAATGAGGAAAGTGCTATTTCACAATCAATCTTACCTTACACCAGTAAAATTTTATCGTTGTAAAATATTTAATTGAAATAATTATCAGTTTAATACAGGAGGGAAAAATTCCCTCCTGATATTTTTTTTATTATATTCCCAGTTCTTTTAATTTACTATCCGGTATTGTACCATCAGGATTCCAACCACGTAGTTTATAATAATCAGGAAGTGTAATATCAAGTTTCACTACAGCACCTTTTTGAACTCCTTCTGAAAGTCCTTCTTTTAAGAATCTTTCAGGAAGTGTATCTTCTTCAGGCATAATTCCAGCTTCATAATTAAATTTTCTTTCAAGATTCCAAATTCTTTCTCCAATTTTCATAACATCATCAGCGGTAATATCCATTGATAACGCAGCGGAAAGCAAATCTGCATAATCCTGAGCACCTAAAGCAAATGAAGTAAACAAGCACATTCCAGAAGCATCAATAGTAGCAGAAAGATCTTGGAATATTTTTACCCACATTGCTTTACCATCAGTTGTTTGTGTTTCCAATTTCTCAGGTAAGCCTAAGATTTCAGGAGAAATCAAATAACCTCTAACATGGCAAGCACCACGATTTGAAGTTGCAAATTCCAATGCCTGACCTTGAACACCTCGAGGATCATAAGCAGGTATTTCTTGTTTTTTGACAGTCATAGATAATTCGGGATGACCAAACATTTCTGCCATTCGGTAAGAACCTTCAGCCATTTTGTCACCAAGACCTTCTCTATAAGCCATCGCTTTGGTATAATATACAATAGCTTCGGAGCTTCCGAATTTTGGTTCAACAGCATCACCAAAATCTTCTTTTTTAATATAACCTTTTTCAAATAATTCCATTGCCGCAGCGATAGTTGTTCCGGCTGAAATTGTATCTAATCCCAATTCATTACATAGGAAATTAGCTTTTGTGATAGCGATTAAATCATTTACTCCACAATCTGCACCAAAAGCCCAAGCTGATTCATATTCAGGACCTTCACCTTCATGACCGTCCGGTAATACAACTTTTCTACCGCAGCCAATTGGACAAGCAAAGCAAGCTGTGTTTTTTACAAAATATTTTTTGGCAACTAAAGCTTCTCCAGTAATTTCATCTATACCTTTAAACATTGAATATTGGAAATTATTAGTAGGATACATTCCACTTGAATTGATAATATTATCCAAGACTTTAGTACCATAGTTTGGTAAACCTTCAGAAGTAACCGGATTTGTTTTTATTTTGCCCAATTTATCTTTTACAACTTCTCGGAATTTCTCAATATTTTCAATATCGATTTTTTTGTTACCTGCAGCAACAAGTGCTTTAAGATTTTTTGATCCCATGATTGCACCAACTCCGGTTCTTCCTGCTGCTCTTGCTTTTTCATTAATTATTGCAGCAACTTTAACCAAATTTTCCCCAGCTGGTCCGATACAAGAAACTTTGGCTGTTTTAATACCAATTTTCTCTTTTAATAAATCAGTTGTTTGAGAAGTATTCAATCCCCAAAGGTCAGAAGCATCTTTAATTTCAATGTTGTCATTTGTAATTTCAAGATAAACAGGACTTTCACTTTTGTCTTCGATTATTATCATAAAAAAACCGCATTTCCTCAATTCAGCTCCAAAATATCCACCTGAATTACTACTTGCGATTGTACCAGTCAAAACCCCTTTGGTGATTACCATGTATCTCCCACCGGTTGGGGCAAAAGATCCACTCAATAATCCATCTGCAAAAATAATTTTGTTCTCCTTCGATAAAGGATCAATTTTCGGATCAATTTCGTCATAAAGAACTTTACTTCCATATCCACGACCACCGAGCCACTTTTTTACTAAATCCATGTTGATATCTTCAATTGTGATTTTCTTGGTAGATAGATTGACTCTTCCAATTTTTGCATCTGTTAATAAATAACTCATAAAAACCTCCCATTTTTTTTTAATATCTCCTTTCCAAAGCCGGGAGGTTCAAAAGTTTCCTTTTGAGCCCATTGGTCTTTCCCCATAGAATTTCCCTTAGGGGAGAAGACTCGGAGTGTGTAAAATTTGAATCTATAAAAATAAATGTAAAGTTTTTTAATTTCTTCAACACATTATAAGATAATAATTAAGTATTTTAAGCTATTTGTTCTCAATATAATTTCCATAGGCAAAAGACATGTTAATATTATCATAAAAAAATGCCTCTTATTTGACTAAATTAATACTCCGTTTATCAATCATTTAAACTTCATCTTCTTAAGATTTAGGCAAAAAAATTGCTCCGTGAATATTTAATAATCTATTAATTTCTTCTAAAGAAATAAGAAAATCTATCTGAAAAATATAACTTATTTGCAAATCGACAGATACTTGTTTTATAGATCAAAGAATCTAAATCATTGGAAAATAAATGTTAGCAAATATATTTTTCCAAACCATCAGTATTCTTCTGACTAGCCTGAACTGGCTTCATAACTTCATTTCATACTCTTTACCTTGCCTCTTATATTCCTTACTCTTATTATTAATTGACACGTTTTCTCTGATTTAACATTTTCATAACTTGTAGCGAAAAATAAATTTATTATTTATGAAAATTTCTATTAGAAGAAAAAATGGAAATAAAAGTTGCTGATAAAATTAAGTTTTTTATGCTAAAAATAATTAAGGAAACATTAGGATTATTTTATGACCATATCTAAAAATATTAAGCAAACAAAAAGATTCTAATATA
>JAMOPB010000072.1 GCA_027064945.1 Candidatus Cloacimonadota bacterium | reverse complement strand
CAACGCAAATTCAGATATGCTTTGATATCGGATTTTGTTTTAGGTTGTAGGATCTCAATATTCATTTTTTTTAATACCTAATCATATCTAAAAAACTTTCAATACGTAATTTTGTTCTTGCATCTAATGGACCGGGTTGATCACCTTCTACAGCTAAAACCGGATAATCAAGATGATTCTTAATTATCATCGTATCTATTTGTAAGTGGCAAAAGCTTTGGGAATAGCTTATTACAGCATCGATATTACGTTTTTCCAATTCAATTTTTATATCTTCCAATCTATGGAAAATTGAATAAGGGTATGTATAAGAAAGATATTGTTGATAAATATCTTCTTCTAAATATGGCATGCTGAATTGTCTTTGTACTTCGTTAAATACAATCTGACAGTTCATTTCGCTCATATATTCATACAAATCTGTGATGATGGGTGGAACGCCTAAAAGCGCAAAGCGATATTCTGCTTTGATAGGCTCACGTTTTTCCGCTTCCGATAAAAATTTGTCTAAACGTTTTTCAAAATCATCTGGGTCACCATTGAAATCGGATGAATTAACTAACCAGAGATGATTTTCTAAACCGGTAACTTTGTTTTCCTTATATGTTAATTCATCTAAGTAAATCAATTTTTTTCGTATCTTATCGAAGCGTTTTTTTGCTTCTATCACTTTCTTATGAGAAACATTGAAATATGATTCAAGTTTATCAAATTCTCGAATAATCAGATCTCGTTCTCGTGAAAATGGGAAGGAAAATGGTATAACCTCGATTCCCTCTTCCATTAAGGTTGCCATAAGAGAATGAGTGTTTGAACAATCGCCTTCAACTATTCCTATCACAGCATCGATATCTGTGCTTTTTGCTACCGAATACATTCCTTTTATCCAACTACAAATATTGCGAGGATAACCGTCAAATTCGGCAGCTTCAACAAATTTCTTTGCATCACCGGTTACAAAAACATTATTCAAATCCACAGGTATATGTCCTGCAGCATAAATTATTTCAATCGGAAAAGTTGTTGTAAAACCAATTTTCATTAATAATTTCTCCTAAGATTTTAGAACTATAAAGTTAATTCTAAAAATTCAGTTTCTAATTCATCTAATTCTAATTTTAAATTATCAATCTTGTCTTCAATCAATTTTATTTGTGTATTTGCTGTGATAACTTCTTTTTCTTTTTTTAGAAAATCAGGATCAGCAAATTTGGTATGCAAGCTATCTAATTTATTATTTTCTTCAGTAATTTTAGCTTCAGTTATCTCAATTTTTTCTTGTAATTTATTGAGAATATATGGATTTATTTTTTTCTCTTTTTGTGGTTTCTTAGTTTGTTCAGATTTATTTGGTTTAATTTTCTTTTGAAAAAAAAGCTCATCCAAATTTCTATCAGTTTCTTCAATTGTATTATTTTGGAAAATCCATTTTTTCTTAGCAATTTTCTCAATAAAATATCTATCGTGTGAAACGAAAACGATAGTTCCTGAGAAATTTTCTAAAGCATTTTCCAAGTAGGAGATCATATTTATATCAAGATGGTTTGTGGGCTCATCCAAAATAAGGAAATTTGGTTTCTCATGAATAATTTTTGCCAAATATAATCTGGCTTTTTCACCACCTGAAAGCAAACCAACTTTTTTCTCAACATCATCGCCTGTGAAACCATATTTTGCTAAGTAGCCTAAAATATAACCTCTTGTTTCAAGTGGTGCCATTTGCCACATTGTTTCTTTCACGGTAAGTTTGCTATCTAATTTCAGATGCATCTGGTCGTAATATCCAATTTGAAGAGAAGCTCCTTTTTTTGCTATTCCTTCTAATGGCTCCATTTCGCCCAATAACAATTTCAGGAAAGAAGATTTGCCGCAGCCGTTTTTGCCTAAGATTGCAATACGATCTTGATAATTAATACGTAGATTAACATTTTTAGCTAATATCAGATTCTCAAATCCGAATTTCAAATTCTGGAAAACAAAAACATCGTTACCACTGCGTTTTGTGTCTTTGAAATTAAGATTCAAAGATTTTTCATGGGTGACATTTTCTATCGGAGTTATCTTATTTAATCGCTTTTCAAGCTCTTTTGCACGCTTAAACATTACTTCGCTATCTCTGGCATTGCCCCAGATTCTGTATTGCTTTATTTGGTCTTCCATTTTCTTAACTTGCTTCTGTTGCTTATCTGCAAGTTTGGCTTGTAATTTCTTACGCTCTTCTCGCTGCTTTAAATAAGATGAGAAATTTCCTCTATACCAAGTTATGTTTTTATTCTCGATTTCTGCAATTTTTGTAACTGTTTTATCCAGGAATTTTCTATCATGTGAGATTATCATATAAGGTTTTCCCAGATTGGTTAAAAAATTTTCTAACCAATAAATCATTTCAATATCTAAATGATTTGTAGGCTCATCAAGCAACAAAAGATCAAAAGGTTGCAATAATATTTTTGCTAATTGAATGCGAGTTTTTTCACCACCTGAGAAATTTTTGATTGCTCTACTCCAAAGTTCAACAGGGAATTGCAGGCTTGTAAGAACTAATTTCATTTGGGTTCTAAAATTGTATCCGTCTATCGCCTCAAAACGTTCAACAGCTTTTGTGTAGTTATCTAAATTTTCTTGCGTATTTTGCTTTGATAACAATTCTTCAGCTTTTTGCAAATCGTTAGAATATTGAACATAATCAGCTCTTGATTCTAAAATTGATTGCTCTATTGATTGAGAATCATTTAATTCCGGTTCTTGAGTGAGATATGATATTTGCGCATTTTTCGCAATATGCAATTGCCCGTTTTCCGGACGTAGTTTTTGTGTGATAAGGTTGAATAATGTGGTTTTACCACAACCATTCCTGCCTACTAGTCCAATTTTACTGTTATTTTCCAAAGAGAAGCTCATATTATCGAAAATTGTTTGAGCTCCAAAATCTAAAGAAATTCCTGATAAAGATACAATACTCATTTAATAATCCTTTCAGCCAAATTCAAAAGAGAGTTAGATTTGTCAACTTAGAAGAGTAAGAAATCGCATTCAGAGTTTATGAAAGCACTTAAAAAAAACTTGTCACAAAATCTGAAGAAAATTTTTGTGACGACGTTCGGGATGTAGCGCAGTTCGGTTAGCGCGTTCGACTGGGGGTCGAGAGGTCGGAGGTTCAAATCCTCTCATCCCGACCAATTTTATATAGTTATTATTTTAGATAAGAAATAATGGTATCAAAATATTTGCCGGTTTATTTATAACTGCTTCATATTTAAGCGATTGTAGTTTTTTGCTATAACAAGACAAGAAGATAACTTTAGGATCAAGAACTTGTTGGATTTTTTTTTGTAACATAGATTACGTCTAATTCTCTTAAAGATTAATATTGATAAGAATATAATCGGGGTATGATATTTTGCTTCTTCTATTGTACGAATTCCATTTAAGCAATTGAATAAACATGACAATCAAAATATTCCAAATCTAGTTTAAAAGAATGTGCAATGATATATTCATCTTCTACAATCATTATTTTCATATCTACTTCTATTAAATTCTATTTTTATAAAAAATGTTTTTAAACTCAATACTAAACA
>JAMOPB010000071.1 GCA_027064945.1 Candidatus Cloacimonadota bacterium | reverse complement strand
CTGATGTTCTTGCCGATAAAATGCTGAAGATGATTGAATTACCTGATAATGAACTTGAGAAAATGGGAAATAACGGAAGAAAGAAGATGGAAAAAGAATTTGATGAAGAGATTGTAATCTCTGAAAATATAAAACAAATAGGAAATTTGATAGGTAAATAATGATTTATTTTTTTGCAATAATATTTTCATTCTTGGTGACCTATTTATTGGTTCCATTGAATATTAAGTTATCCAAAAAATTTGGAATAATTGATAATCCGAATGAGCGAGCAATTCATAAAACTGCTTTGCCGTTAGCCGGCGGTTTATCTTTTGGAATTCCGATAATTATTCTTCAGTTAATAGGATACTTTTTCTGGGGTGAATTAATGCTCTTTTTAGCAATAGGAAGTTTTATGATACTAATGCTAGGGCTTTTGGACGATAAAGCTGCTTTTACTGCAAACCATAAATTACTCTTTCAAGTTTTGATTGTAACATTTATGTTTTGCTGTGATTTTAGGATTGAACTTCTTACAAATCCATTTGGTGATTCGCTGGAATTAAGTTTTTTTTCTTACCCAGCCACGCTATTATGGTTTTTGGTTGTGGTGAACGCATTCAATCTTATTGACGGTTTAGATGGATTGGCTACAGGCATAGCATTAATAGCAGCATTGATTTTGTTTGCAGTAGGTCTTATTAAACAAAACTATCTGATTATTTATCTATCTTTGATATTAATTGGTGCAAATGCTGCATTTCTAAGATACAATTTTTTCCCTGCCAAAATTTTTATGGGAGATACCGGAAGCTTACTCTTAGGCTTTAATATTGCAGCCATTTCAATTGCGGGAGATGGAGAATTCAAAGGCGTTACTTCAATGACAATCTTAGTTCCGATTATTATCCTTACAGTGCCGTTAATGGATATGACTCTTGCTGTGTTAAGACGTGTGAAACGAAAAAAGAATATTTTCCAAGCTGATAAAGAACATATTCACCATAAATTGTATGATTTAGGAATTTCACAAAAAAACATTGCTTTAATTAGTTATTTCATAACTTTTTTGTTTGGTCTTATTGGTTTTGGATTTTTATTATCTTCCAAAAAGTTGTTAATGATAGTTTTAGTTATTCTATTGGTTATTTTATTGATTATCACTTATAAAATTTTTAAAAAGGAACTTATTAAATGAAAAAGATTATTTTTGTACTGTTTTTGCTGATTTCAGTTTCAGGCTTTGCATTGAAAAATTGGCAGAATTTTACCAACACAACTCATATTTATGACATTGAGAAATTTGAAGACAAATATTATGTAGCTACTTGGGGTGGTGTTTTGCAATATGATGAAGATTTGCAAAATGTGGAAAATAAATATACCAATAAATCAGGTTTAAGCTCCAACATGGTAAAGTCGTTAGCTGTAAGCAACGGTAACTTATTAATGGCTATGGCTAATAAAGGCGTTTGCAGATTTGACGGGAATGATTTTATTTTGCCAATAACAACAGAAATTGGTCTTGAAACAAATAATATCAACAAAGTTATAACAAAAGATAATTTTATCTATTTTGCTACTAAAGCGGGAATATCTATTTTTGAAGAAAATGAAAACTTCCCAATTCCAATTCTTACATATCAATTTAATCAATATAACGGATTAGAAAATCAGGAAATCACAAGCTTGGTAATTTCCGAAAATGGATATATCTTCTGTGGTGGAGTTTTAGGTTTGGAATATATAGCAATTTCCAATTTGGAAAGTGGGAATTGGATTCATCTTAATCATGAAAATTCAGAGTTACCATCAGCGAAAATTACATCGCTTTCAACTTTTGGGGATAAATTAGCAATTGGAACTTATAATGGTTTAGTAGAATTAGACTTAGAAGATTTTTCGATGCAAGTTCACAGCTTGGAAGATTATAATGTAAATAATGAATCAGTGTATCCTGTTTTTGTAGATAGCAACGAAGATATCTGGTTTGGTTTAGGACATTGGGATGATTATAATATGACTGTTTCAGATAGTGTGGATGTTGCTGTTTGTAAATTATCAAACGATGAATTTTCCTATTATGATAAAACAGATTTAAAAATTCTTAGTACAAGAATAAATAATATTAAACAAATCGATAATAGCCTTTTCTTCCTAACATGGGGAGAAGGTTTTGTAGAATATAATTTGGAAACAAATAGCTGGAAAGAACCGGTTGCAACCGAAGGAATAAGCTCTAATTTTGTTAGAGATTTGCAAATGGATAAAAATAATATTCTTTGGATTTCAAATGGAAAATATGGAAGCAATTCTTCTACTAAGAACGAAAAAGGATTATCGGTTTTTGACGGAAACAATTGGATAAATTATAATAAATACAATAGCAATATTATCACAGAAAGCATATACGATATGACAGTTGATAATGATAATAGAAAATGGTTTGCAAGTTGGGGTTATGGTGTTTCTTATTATGATGAAGATGAGCAACAGTTCCATAATTTGAATTTATCTCATTATCCTGAACTTTATACTGAAGATGGTAATCCTTCTAGAACTATTCCTTTTATTGAAGCGATGAAAGATGGAGAAATAGCTTTTGCTTCATATCCAAATTATATTGCCGTAATGGATGAATTAGAGATTATTGCTATTACGGAATTATACCAGCCAAGTCATGACTATAACGACTTTATTCTTATGAAACAATTTGATGATTTATTTATAATCGGATGCCGATATAGTGGTGTTAGAATTTTCCACAGTAGTGAATTTCCTACAACCGATAGTAACAATTGGGAAGCTCCTGCACCCAGCCAACTACGTGGATGCTATGTTAATGATATCCAACACAGAATAGATGAAAGTGGTTATGATGAATATTGGATAGCAACAAATGAAGGATTATTTTGCTACAAAGAGAAACCTGTTTTTAATTTCGATGGTCATCAATATCCTGCCGGTTATTATTGGTATAGATATGGACAAGAATCTAAGAAAAAGCAGATTTATATTAACAACGATTGGCGAGATATGCGAACTCCGGAATTTTGGTATGTTGTTGGTCAGCCTTACTTATATGGTGGAGCAATAACAGTTCCCACCGCTCTTTTTGTAGATCCTTTTGGCAAAGTTTGGATAGGTACCGAAAGTGGGGGGTTCACTGTTTATGATATTGAAAATGATACATTTACGAATTTCGATAGTGAAAACTCTCCGTTGATAAATGATACAATTACAGATTTTGAATATGATAATCTTTCCGGTAAGTTATATATCGGAACAGCAAACGGACTTAGTGTTGTGCAAATTGGTATTTCGGAAGAGTATAACTTGGAAGAAAATTTGAATGAGGTAATTGCTTATCCGAATCCATTTAATCCTGCTAAAGATGGATTAATTAAAATCGAAAATAAAAAAAGCATTTCAATGCCAAAAGGTGATGGCTTTTGCAGAATCTTTGATTTATCCGGAGACTTGATTATTGAACTGAAAAAAAATGATTATGCTCAATATAGTTGGGACGGAAAAAATCATGCAGGTGAAGATTGCGCTACAGGAGTTTATCTTTATATGATTTCCGCCGGCGATGGTCAAACAGCTAGCGGCAAAATCGTTTTGATAAAATAATTATGAGAATTCT
>JAMOPB010000070.1 GCA_027064945.1 Candidatus Cloacimonadota bacterium | reverse complement strand
GATCAATCTTCGCCCGAAACAAAATCTCTGAAGCATAAATATTACCAATTCCGGCTATAACTGTTTGATCTAACAAGATATTTTTTATTGGAGTAATACGTTTCTTTATCTTATCTTCCAAATATTTATAATTGAACTGCGTCTCCAATGGCTCTACTCCAAGTTTGGAAATCGATAAATTTTTTGCTGATTCCAACATCACTTCTATTTTTCCAAAAGTCCTTACATCATCAAAGATCAATTTTGTATCATCCTCAAAAATAATTTCTGCCCTAGTGTGAGATGAAGATTTTGCAAGGTTTTCTTCATAAATTAATTTACCGGTCATCCTTAGATGAACTACCAATTTCAAACCGTTTGCAAGATGAAAAATTATATATTTCCCACGCCTGTCAATCGAAATTATCTTACCAAATTCAGCACATTCTACATGCCAAATAACAGTATTTTCTCTATATTCAAGAATCTCTGAAATCTGTTTCCCAAGAACTTTCTCAAGCAATCCGGTTACAATTGTTTGTACTTCGGGTAATTCAGGCATTTTATTTATTTTTCTCTGTTTTTAAACAGTTGCTACAAATTCCTTTCAAATTTACGTGATGCTCTTCCACTTTATGACCATCTATTATTTCATCTTTATAAAAATCAAATGAGCGATCAAGATCATATATTTTCCCGCATTTTGTACATTTAAAATGAATATGAGGTTCCATATTGTATTCATACCTTACTTCATTTTCAAAAAGTGTCAAACCTACCAAAATCTGCTTTTCAACAAAAAGCTTTAACGTATTGTAAACTGTTGTTTTTGATAAGGTTGGCATCTCATCCACCAAACCTTTATACACCATATCAGCTGTAGGATGAATACGATTATCACGTAAAAATTCTAATATCCTTACCCTTTGTATGCTGGGAGAAATTTTATTTTGCTTTAGGATCTCAACTATACTTTCCATTTATTCTCCTTTTTATTGATTACATTCTTGTAATCGTTACAAATTTGTAATTATTACCATTTTTACGTCAAGTTCTTTTTTTTTATTATTCTTTTCCTTCCAATAACCTCATAATTTTTGTTCTTCCCTCTATAACAAAAATCGTGCATTAGATTTGCTTTATGGAATCTATTATCAGCGTTTTTCTGTGCAAATCAGTGGCAACATACTTTTAAAGTGAAATCATAATTTAAAATTCAACATTCACGATTCTTCACTTTATCCATTATCCATTCTACATTCTACATTATACATTTTACATTATACATTATCCATTATCCATTATCCATTCTACATTATATATTTTACATTCTACATTATACATTATCCATTCTACATTATCCTTTCTACTTTTCCCTTTTCACATTTCACTTGTTACTTGTCACTTCTCCCATTCTACATTATCCATTCTACATTCTACATTCTACATTAATATCCCTTGTCACTTTCTGTAACGGTCATCCTGACAGCCTGTGTGACACTTTTTTTATCCCGAATACCACAGATAAGCACGAATGTTTGATGAGCAAGTACACCAGATCAACAGGCAGTTGCGATTACGTAATCGCTCATATGGTAAAAAACTCTAACTAACAGCTCTCAAAAATAAATAGCGGCACATACCTAGTGACGCATAAATTATCATCATCTTTTTTTTTCTAATGCTAATATATCAATTGATAGCTTATACTAATTTGGTTTTCTGCATCTTCCTCTAGAATTTTCTCATAACTGTAACCGATTTTTAATTTATTATGACCATTTAATTTTGCTGTTAAAACGCTCCCAATAAAAAATTTATCCGTAATATCACCTTCCAACCAACTTGCTTCATCAGAAGGACGTGAATCATAATTTATAGTAAAATCATTTCCCAGCGAACCTTGTCGAGAATAAGAGCTTTGAACATCTATTCCATAATTGTCGTGTAAATCAATATTTAATTCGGCTGTATATTTAAGAATATTACTCCCTGAACTATAGCCCAAGCAACGATCTTCATGCGAAAACTTATTGGTTAATACGTTATGAGTGTACATCCAAGGGCGAACCGCTACAAATTCTAAAGCTAAACGAGAATCTCTAAATCCTAATTTTTGTACATCGCCAATTTGAAAAGCCCATTTATTAGCCCACCAATTTGTAAAGAGTTTACTTTTGGAAAGTTCGTCAAAAATAAAATTTGTATAAAATGAATTAGATTCTGAAATTTTCCAATCTAAATCTGCAAAAATCAAAACATTATCTCTATTATATAAATTATGTTCAGTAACCCGCATGAAAGTGTGAGGCAGTAAATAACTGATATCTGTTTCTCTTCCACCATAAATTACTTGTTCCCCTGCTGCTATTTGCACTTTTTTGTTTGGTTTCCATTTTAACATATGCATAACTAAATGTTTCTCTTCTAACTTTTTATTTGCATAATATAGATCATCGATTCCCATCTCAGCGTGTGTGCTATCTGCTATCAAAGTGGCATGCAGAAAGGTTAATTCGAAATTATCCAATTTTATCTTATGAGAAAAATAACCATAATCATTTGTCTGGTCGTTAAGAATAATACTACCGGAAATATTGCTTCCGATTTCAAAATTTCCACGTCCAATGGCAAAATCGCCTAATTTACTATCATAATTTATCTTAGCAGTTATATTATCCAAATAAAATCCCTCGCCTGATGGTTGTCGCCAAGTATCTGCTAAAACCCAATTATTTGAAAGATTATTAGACTCATTAATTTTACCCATATACCAATTTGCATAATAGGAAAGATTTCTATTAATGCTCCCACATAATAACACTGCATAATTATAATAATAAAAGTCTTCATCACTATCTTTTAAATAATCAAATCCTGCATAAAAACTTAAATCAAAAGTGGATTTTGGTTTTTTGAAATTGTGATGAATTATATTTGATTTATTATTTGAAAATAAATTGCTAAAACTTTCTAATAAATTTCCCCAAACATAATCATTATTTCGTTCTTCCATTCTAATTATTTTCGATTCAGACAGTTTATTTTCCAATATAAATCTTGAATATTGGGAATTCACTTCCGGTTCATTCCAACTAATGTCCAAATATTCTGTTGCATAAATTTCTGAACCCAAAATCAAACAAAACAAAATTAATAAAATCTTTCTCATCCTCATCCTAACCCCTTAAATATTTTTTTTTAGATTATCAATCCGATGCGCAATCTCTGCGGAATATTCTTTATCAGACAAATCGGGATTTTTGGTTTCTACCAACCAAATCTCACAAGGCAATTTATCACATTCCCCACAATTTTGCAGTTTCTTTTTTTTCACACAACTATAAATCGGGCACACCTGCTTGCCTATCTCTTTTACCCAAGTCACCTCACCTTCCAAGACTTCGCATCCAACACATTCTTTGCCAAAAGCTTTGCATTCACTCTGACAATAAACTCCACAAACAGTAATCTTATCGCTCATTAATTCTCTCCATTTAAAATCTACTTTTCTAAATTTTATGTATCATTTGTAAAGAAATAAACAATTTTCGATTAATAAAAACCCTAAGCAATAACCGATTATCAGCTATAAATCCGGCATAGAAAGAGAAAACATATCATAAAAAATGAGAAAATTATTACATATAATTTTTTTTTAA
>JAMOPB010000069.1 GCA_027064945.1 Candidatus Cloacimonadota bacterium | reverse complement strand
TTTATAATTGCGATGAAGATAAAATCACAGTTGCATATAATGGATATGATAGTAATAAATTTAATCAAATTCCCTCATCAAAAAGTCGTTTGGAAATTTTAGGAAGTGATAAGAAATATTTGCTTTATGTAGCCAGAGTTGAGCATCCGGGTAAAAATCATCTGAATCTGATAAAAGCGTATGAACTTTTACCTGAAGATGTAAAATCTGAATATAATTTGGTTTGTGTTGGCGGTTTCAAAGAAAGAAGTGAAGAAGTTTTAGCCTATAAAGAAAATTCAAAAGATAGCGAGAAGATAATATTTACCGGATATTTCCCCTCAGAAGATTTAATAGATTTATATAAACTTGCTTCGCTTTTTGTGATGCCATCTTTCTTCGAAGGTTTTGGAATTCCGTTAGTGGAAGCGATGGCTTGTAATATTCCTGTTATCTGTTCCAATAGAGGACCTTTGCCGGAAGTTGTGGGAGATGCAGCATTACTTTTTGATCCTGATTCTCCTCATGAGATAGCAGAAAAAATTATGATTATGCTGAACAATGATGAAATGAGACAAGAATTTATTGACAAAGGTAATGGTAGATTAGAAAGATTTCAGTGGTCTTTGCATTGTGATAAAATCTTACAATTGTATAAGGGTAAATGATAATGGTTTATGGAAAAATAGATTTGTTTGATGTGAAAATATTAAATCTTACAAAAGAAGATGTAATAAACGAAATAGAAAAAATTATTTCCAATAAGGGAAAAGAAAAATTCTATTTTGTGAATGCTGATTGTTTTAATAAGGCTTATTCCGATTTGGAATATAAAAAGATATTACAATCTGCAAAATTTGTATTGGGAGACGGAAGCGGTGTGCGCTATGCAAGCAAGATTGTAAAAACTCCCATTATAGATAATGTGAATGGAACAGATCTATTGCCAATGATTTGTGATTATGCTCAAAAAGCTAAACGCAAAATTTTTCTTTTGGGTGCAAAACCTAATATTGCGGAAAAGATGAAAGAAAATCTTCTTAAAATTTATCCGAATTTGGAAATTGTAGGAACTCATCACGGTTACTTTGATTGGGAAAAGCAAAGTAATGAGATAGTAAATAAGATTAATGATAGTGATGCTGAAATTCTTTTGGTAGCCTTTGGTGCACCATTCCAAGAGAAATGGATTAATGAGTATTATCCTAAGATTAATTGCAATATCCAAATGGGCGTTGGTGGTTTATTTGATTTCTTTTCGGGAACCATTAAACGTGCTCCTAAATGGATGAGATTATTGGGTATTGAATGGATTTTCCGTTTGGTTCAAGAACCTAAAAGAATGTGGAGGAGATATATTTTGGGAAATCCAATATTTATCTATAGATTATACAGATGGAAAAGAGAAAAAATAAAATAATCGGTTGAGGTGTATTATGGGAGATGAAAAGAAATTAGAAGATTTTGCGCAGCATTTTGCTTCAAAATCAAATAAAAAAAATCTTAAAAAGATGAGAAAACGACAGCTTACTTTTGAGATTGTTATAAAATCTTCCTTTCTCTTGAAACGAGTAATGGATTTTGTTTTTGCTCTTTTTTTCTTAATTATTTTTTCTCCTATTTTCATTATTACAGCTTTGGCAATATATATCGAAGATCCGGGAAACATTTTTTATACTCAGACCAGAGTTGGAAAAAACGGACGAGAATTTCAATTCTATAAATTCCGATCAATGGTAATGAATGCCGATAAAATGAAAGATAAATTATTAGATAAAAATGAATCCGGAGATGGAGTAATCTTTAAGATGAAAAAAGATCCGAGAGTTACCAAAGTTGGAAGATTTATCAGAAGATTTAGTATTGATGAGCTTCCTCAACTTATAAATGTATTGAAAGGTGATATGAGTTTGGTCGGTCCACGTCCACCACTTCCCAGAGAAGTAGCAGAATATTCTATTGCAGATCATAAAAGACTTGATGTAATTCCCGGTATTACTTGTATTTGGCAAGTTAGCGGTAGAAGTGATATCCCATTTGAAGAACAAGTGGAATTAGATAAAAAATATATTCGAGAATATAATGGAATTTGGAGTGATCTTATTCTTCTATTGAAAACGGTAGGTGCTGTACTAAGCGGTCGTGGAGCATATTAGCATAAATTTATGGAGGTAAAAATGGATATTACCTTAGCAAAGATTAATGATAAGGTTGTAGTTGTAAAAATCTTGGGACGTCTTGATATGTCAGCAGCAAATAAATTAAAAGAAACTTTTTCCGAATATTTGAAAGAATATAAGAATTTTGTTTTTGATTGCTCTGAAATGGATTTCATAGATAGTACAGGATTAGGTGCTTTTATTGTTTGCCAACAAAGTGCTACTAAAGCATCTGGTAAAATTTGTATAGCTAATCTTCAATCAAAACCAAGAATGTTGTTTGAGATTACCAGAGCATATAAAATATTTGATGTGTATGATAATACTAAAAGTGCTATTGAATCTTTTGAATAGAAAAGGAATGTAAATGAGATGTCTTATTAATTGTGTGGATATAGAAAGTACATGGATGAAAGAAGTTATGCCAGGGCTTTTTCCACATTATTTAAGGATTGTAAATAAACCACTCTTGGAATATTTCATTGATTTTTGTGCTTTAAATAAAATTGTTGATATTCGAATTGTGAAAAGTGATCCAACTTCGGAAATGGAAAACTACTTTAGGAGCGGTCCTCAAAAAGGTTTAAATTTATCTTATGTAATGGGCAGAGCGAATGATAGCTTGAAAAAAGTTATCTTAAAAAATTCAAATTTTTGTTCAGATACAGATTTGTTGGTAATTGATGGATTATTTTTCTTAAATTATCATAAAGATAAAATCGATCCTTCTGTTTTAGAACGGACTGAACCTGCTTCTATGTTTGGTGGTGCAAAAGAAGATATATATTTCATTCCCAAAAACAGGAAATTTTCCAAAATTGATTTTGCAAATTCTCAGAGGATTTTTACCGATTTAGATATAACAAGAATTGATTCGGTTCAAGATTATTATAACCTTAGTATGAGAATTATTCAAAAAGATCAAAATAACTATTTTTTGCCGGGATATAATAATAAACCGGGTGAATTTATTGGAAGAAATGTAGTTTTTAATTCGCATAAAAGTGTATTTGAAAAACCATTCATGATAGGTAATGATGTGCAATTTTATGAAGATTGCCATATTTTGGAAAATTCAATTATTGGCAACCATGTGATTATCGATGCTCATTCTTCTACAAAAGATTGCATAATTTATGACCAAACATACTTAGGAAGCTATTTGGAAATAGAAAAGAAAATTATATATAAGAATAATCTGATTGATGGCATAAGTGGTGATTATATTGAAATTACCGATCAATTTTTCGTTTCGAAAATCAATAAAGTTTTGGAAAATGAATTTTTCAAATTTACGCAGAAATTTTTAGCTCTTTTGGGATTAATTTTTGGATTTATTCCTTTCGTTCTGGGAATAATATTAAATCCTTTAGCTAAAATATCGTTTAAGAAGTTTGAATACTATCGTGATCTTAATGGTAATAAAATAACTCTAAATCGAGCATTAGTAGATAAACCTAATTTTCTTAGCTATTGGTTTTTCCGTTTTAGTTTGGATAAATATTTGCTT
>JAMOPB010000068.1 GCA_027064945.1 Candidatus Cloacimonadota bacterium | reverse complement strand
TATTGCGGAACGTTCTAATATTCCTACCTTAATAGGTGCGAAATATGCTTCGGAAAAAATACCGAATGGTACTTCGGCAGAATTAAATTGTGATATTGGATGTATCCAAGATATTTAATAAAAAAAGCTCAAATTCAAATGAATTTGAGCTTTTTAATTAGGCTTATAGTAGTTTAGAGAAGGTTATTTAATTTCTCAACAATTTTCTCTTTAGCTACTAAACCAATAATTTGTTCTTGAATGCCACCATCTTTAAAGAAAAGTAAAGTCGGTATAGACATTACACTGTATTTAGCAGCGATAGCGGGATTCTCATCCACATTAAGCTTTGCTACTTTAACTTTACCTGCAAAATCTTCTGCAATTTCTTCTACGATAGGACCTATTGCACGACATGGACCACACCAAGCTGCCCATAAATCTATCAATACCGGCTTATCGGAATTTATCACTTCAGCAGTAAAGTTACTTTCGTTTACTTCAATAATTGACATGATTCTCCTTATTCGATGATAGCTAAAATATCTGATCTGGATACGATGAGATATTGCTTGCCATCAAGTTCTACTTCGGTTCCACCATATTTGGCATATAAAATCTTGTCTCCGACTTTTACTTGTTCTTGCAAGTCTTCATCAGTTCCTACTGAGATTATTTCGCCCATTAAAGGTTTCTCTTTAGCTGTATCCGGGATGATAATTCCACCCACGTTTTTTTCTGTTGTTTCTTCTTTGATTTCGATCACTACACGATCATCAAGTGGTTTTAACATCATAATAAACCTCCAACATTTTTATTTATTTAGCAGAGCCATTTTTTGACTGCTAAGAAAATATCGTCAAGCTGATTTTTCCAAACTTAATTAATTTTCTAAAATTTATTTTCCTACTGAAAAATTATCCTAACCATTTCTTGGAAATCAACAAGCTCTTGCTCGCCTGTTTCCATATTTTTAAGATTAAATTTATTCTGTTCTATCTCATTGTCTCCTAATAAAATTACAAATCTTGCATCTGATCGATTAGCTGCTTTCATTTGTGCCTTCATAGTTTTTTTATCGGGATGGAACTCGGTTGAAATATTATCAGCTCTTAATTTCATTAATAGCTCAGCAGAAATTGTTTCGGCTTTTTCACCCAAAGTAACTAAATATACATCAGGTTTATCATTGTTAGGAATTTTAATCTCTTCAGCTTCTAAAGAAAGTAACAAACGCTCAAAACCTCCGGCAAAACCAATTCCGGCTACATCACGTCCACCAATTTGCTTAACAAGTCCATCATATCTTCCGCCACCTATCAAAGTGCTTTGTGCTCCTAAATTGGAATCGATAAATTCAAAAGCTGTTTTTGTATAATAATCCAAACCTCTTACAATGGTAGGATTAACAACAAAATCGATTTTCATTTGCGTAAGATATTTTTGTAGATTCTCAAAATGAGTTGAACATTCTTCATCTAAGTAATCTAACATTGATGGTGCTTCTTTTGCGATAGATTTACAAGTTTTATTTTTGCAATCTAATACACGTTTAGGATTTTTTTCTAACCTGCGTTGGCAGTCAGAACATAATTCGTTAAAATGAGGTTTGAAGAAATTTATCAATGCGGAATCATAATCTTTCGCACAGGTTGCATTTCCAATGCTGTTTATTTCCAATTTGTAATTTTTTAATCCTAATTGACGTAAGAAAGTATCGGCTAAAGCTATCGTTTGAGCATCGATTAAGGCATTATCAGAACCAAAATATTCTACTCCGTATTGATAAAATTGGCGGTAGCGCCCCTTTTGAGGACGATCATAACGGAACATTGGTCCCATATAATACAATTTTGTGCTATTTGCATCAAGATCCAGATTGTTCTCTACTACTGAACGAACAACCGAAGCTGTGCCTTCCGGACGCAGAGCAAAAGTTCTGCCCTTTTTATCGTTAAATTTATACATCTCTTTTTCCACAATATCGGAACTGTCGCCTACACTGCGTTCAAAGAGGTCGGAACTTTCAAAAATCGGAGTAACGATTTCTTTGAAATTATATAGTCTTGCAACTTTACGGAAAGTATTTTGGACATATTGCCATTTGTAGCTTTCGGAAGGTAAGATGTCATAAGTTCCGCGAGGTATTTTGTATTTTGCCATTTGAGAAGTCTCCTTAGTTTCAAATTAATATAATAATTCAGAAACAAAAAATGTGCACCTGCAGTCGATAGCTATCCTTCTAAAATAGGATCAGTTAGCTCATATCAAGTGGACCATCTACACATCGTAAGGACTGCTTATTGCTGCTTCCTTCCGGACCTGACAAGGTTCACAGTTTACAATTGCGATGGGCTTCATAATCAACACCACTTCTTCCTATAATAGTCGGAATCACTATTCTCGTGCAGGAATTCAGCCCCACTATAGCGGATTGAGGGTTACAAGGCGCCGCTACTGCCCCACCTAGCACGAAAACATACTTTTTTATTAGACTTTATATGTCAAGTTTTCCAAGTTATATTAGCTAAATGATGCAAAAAAAATTAGTTTTCCACAGATATCCACAGTATAGCTGGGATTGATGGGGTTTAACTAATTGGGAAATAATAAGATAAACTAAATGTGTATAACCTGTGGATAAGTGGGTGAATAACTAAAATGTAACAGTTGATTTGGGTAATTATTCTGCAAAAAAGTAGGAAATAAAATTGCCCCAATTAGTTGTATTTGGGAAAGATAAGTTATTGTAATCAGCGCTTAGATATTTGTAAGTATCGGGATTTTCGGGAAACCAAATTGAAGCTGATCCGGCTGAAACATTTGGATATTGTCCATCATGAAAATATTGAACTGAAAAACTCAATTCAATTTGATCGAGAATTGCTTGGCAAAGAACAGAAATATCCTCATTTGAAACATCTTTTTCAATCTCGGAAAATAGGTTTTCCAAATCTACATCAGCATGAAGGTCGTTAAATTCAAGTTCTATGTTATCTCTTATTTCAAATATTTCAGCAATATCGGAAGCAGTGAAATTATAATTGCAAAAATCAGAAATTTTGGTTTGAAGTTGATTAAATTCTGCAGAGCAAAGAACAGCTCCGCTTACAGCATAATCATCTCCGTGTGGGTTTTGAGAACCGTATGGCATATGAGAATTTACATAGGAATCAATAACTACATTGCTTATGATATTTGTATCGGAATAATTCCAAAAATGTGGCAAGATCTCATCATAAGGAAAGCCGTCTTGCGGAACACCGCGCTCGGAACCTAAGATAAAATCGGAATATTCATCTATCTCTGCCACAACTTCAATGGAAAGCATATTGCAAGCATCAAAAGCTAAAATATCAAAATCTGAATTCGCATCTCGAAAGGCTGAAGCTAATTCTCCTTCTGTGATATTTATGAAATTACCTGTTTGCGTATCGGGGCAAAACTTGTTGTAGCCTGCCATCCAGCCATTTCCGTGTGACCAAATTATTAGTGCTGATCTATCAGCCGGATATTTTTCTTTTCCCCAACTGATGAAATCACTAAGCTCAGTATAATCTCCGCTATCTATCTCACCCAAATTTTTTATTGTTTTCAAATTATTATTTTCAATCTTAAATCTTCTGGCTTCCGGATTCTCATTGTAAGGACCGAAATCAGCTTGGATTATCAAA
>JAMOPB010000067.1 GCA_027064945.1 Candidatus Cloacimonadota bacterium | reverse complement strand
TATGTCCTTTTCCAAATAATATCATATAAACTGTAAGGAATATAATTTTTAGATCCAACCATATAGATAGGTTTTGGATATAAAAAAAATCGAATAAAATTTTTGCGTGCACATCTTCAATACTTTCATCGTATTTATGTTTCACTTGAGCCCAGCCTGTGATTCCCGGTTTTACTAATAGTCTGCGTCTATAATAAGGGATTTCTTGTTCTAATATTTTTACAAAATGAAGCCGTTCCGGTCTTGGTCCTACAATGCTCATATCTCCTATTAAAACATTTATAAATTGTGGTAATTCATCCAACCAATATTTTCTTAGAAATTTACCTACCAATGTTATTCTGCTGTCATTTTTATCAGCCCATTTAGGACCGGTTTTTGTTTCAGCATTCATTACCATTGTTCGAAATTTATAAATATAGAATTCTTCGTTCATTGATTTCATTCTTTTTTGCTTGTAAAATACTGTTCCTCGTGAAGTAAACTTAATTGCCAAAGAAATTAATATAAAAAGAGGAGAAAGTAGAATTAATACTAAAGCTGAAAAAATTATATCAATTGTTCTTTTGAGGAATTTTTCACCATTACTTAAAATCTCCGGATTAACTTTTATTAAAGGTAAACCGGGAATAGAAGTAATTTTTGCTAATCCTGATATATGTTTGTATAAATCAGAGCCTAAGCTTAATGATATTTTTTTCTTTTGTGAAAATGTGTATAATTTTTCAATTAATTCTATGTCAGAATTTTCCAACACTACTATTAGCTCATCAATTTTATGCTCGTTTATAACTCTTTCTAACTTGGTAAATTCTTTTGTTAAGTCAGTAGATTTTTGGGAAATATCTGTGGTATAATGGATTTTATAATTCAAAAACGGGAAGTTTTCAATTATGTCTAAAATGCCTTTTATTTTATATGGTTTACCAACGATTATTGCATTTGTAATTTCAGTTCTTAAATATAATTTTTTTTGTATTTTATGAATAAACAATTTACCCGCAAAAACAAGCATATAAGTAGCAAACCAATATGAAAATAACATTTCCCATGATAGTGAATCTATGGAAGGTTTTTTAGCAAAAATATAAACGAATATTAAAATCGAACCGAATAAAACGCCTCGAAATATTGTTGAATGTTCTTCTAATCTTTCTAATAAATTCATTTTTTTATGGAATAGGAAAAAAAATATTAACCATAATAAGTTTATTAATATTATGCTAACAAAAAAGACCTTCAAATTAAAAGGACTAAAAACTTCTTTTGAAGGGAAATTTCTTATTTTTAGCATATAAACTAAAAAAAAAGAAAGATTTAACATAAGGAAATCTATAATGAATATTTTGTAATATTTTCTATTTTTCATAATTTGGTTATACTTCTTGTTTTTAAGTAAGAATAAAAAAAAATAACAAATTAGCGAAGCAAAAGGTCGCCAATTTGTTATGAATTTACTCTTCTCAGTACATTATTTTATTGTCCAAGTTTTAGGTTTCTGAATTATTTCTGCATAATCATTTTTTGGGTTTTAATTTCATTACCAATTGATAATTTTGTGAAATAAATACCGGAAGATACTATTTTGCCATTGTTATCTGTACCATTCCAAACAGCAGAATGTACCCCGGCTTCTAAGAATTCGTTTACTAATGTTTTAATTAATTGTCCTTTTGAATTATAGATATCTATAGATACATTGCTTTCATTTGCAATGCTATAGTTTATTGTAGTTGTAGGATTAAATGGGTTTGGGTAATTTGCCAAAAGTTCATTTTTATAGATGATAAGATCATCATCAGAATTAGCTGATGCTACAATTAATTCAACCGGTATAGATATTTCATTTCCAAGATAGGACAGATCTATACTGCATTCATAATTTCCATAGGGGATATTTGTAGTATTTATTTCATAATCAATTGTTTCGGTTTCAAAATTATCCAAATACCCTTCGTAATTATCTATATCAAACCATTCCAGATTGTCCGGATAATTTATATTCATTGTATATGTAAAAGTTCCTGATGTAATATTTTCAATTGTGAACTCACCGTTAATTTGAGAATTTGTAGTTGTCTCATATGATATTATGGTAGGGTTTATGATGATTGCTTCATCAACAATTACCAAGTTTAATGGAATAGAGATAGTTTCACTATTTGCTGTTACTTCTATGTTTGCACCATATGTTCCTTCAGAAAGAGATGCACCACTAATTTGCATAGCTATTCCTTTAGTAGAATTTGGAAGTATTGAGCCGGCCATATTAGAAAGATCAATCCAGCTTGAACCTGAATCATAGTTAACATCTATATTATATGTAACTGTACCTGTTGAAATATTTGTGATTGTAAAATCTCTGTTAATTGATTCTCCTTGTAAAATTGTTAAATCAAAACTGTCAGGATTGATTTCTACAATATCACGTAAATTTATTGATTCAAATGCTACTAATGAAATCGTAAATATCACAAGTATAATTAGAATAAAACTTCCTTTTCTTAGCATAAGGAATAACCTCTTTTTTTTTGTGAAAAAATTTCATTAAGATGTAGCTGTCAAGTAGAATGAAGTATTTGAATTTTTGAAAACAATTATTCAAATAACATCATAAATTTTTCTTGATTCCTTTATGAAGATATTGGCAAATTAACCTCTTGATCCTGCATGCTTACCTGCTTTCCCTCTGAAAATTATCAAGATTTATAAGATATGATAATTTGTGCAAATCTATTTGAGATTTTTTAAAACATTATGGTTTATTTTATCTCGATCTTTGTCTATTATCCATCCCCATTTATTAAAATATTTTATCATATTGGTTATATGAATCCATAGTAATTTCTTACTTTTATATGATTCTTTTGCGTGATTATGATACACAACAGCCTCAGGATAAAAAATTGTTTTATAGTATTTATGAATTCTTCTGGTAATATCAATATCCTCAGGATACATAAAAAATCTTTCATCAAATAAACCAATTTTTTTAAGAGCATTCATACGGAAAAACATAAAGCATCCACTTAAGTATGGAACATTCATAATTTTATTATATTCTGTAAATCTCAGTTCAAAGTTCTCATTTTTTCTCGATAAGGATTTTGTTTTAGGTAAGAATCTTCTAAAAATCAGATCTGAAGGGTGTGGGAGTAATTTGCATAAATATTGTAATTCTCCGTTGGGATACAAAATCTTAGGCATTAAATGACCTACATCATTATTTGCTTGTAAGTAAGAAAATATCTTTTCTACTGTACCTTTTGCCCAATAAGTATCAGGATTAAAGACAATATGATATTTAGATCTATTTAGAAATTTCCTCATAGCAATGTTATGAGCAGCTCCATAACCAATATTTTTTTCATTAAAGATATACTCAATATTATGTTTTTGGGCAAAATATTTCAATTTATCATCAGGTGAGTTATCAATAATTATTAATTTTGTCCTTAATTCAATATCCAAAAAACTTTGAATTGCTTGCCACAGCATATCTTCATTAGTGTTATAGGTTACAATTGAACCACTGATATCATACATAGCTTTAGCTCCTGTTAATCAGATTCATTATCTCATCAAAAACTCGTTGAGAACTATGGTTATCTTTGTGTTTGAAAAATCGGTTTATTAGCATTTTGCGTTCAATAATAAAACTATCTTCAGTTTGCATTGCTTTTGGTATTAAATCAATGATGTCAATCC
>JAMOPB010000066.1 GCA_027064945.1 Candidatus Cloacimonadota bacterium | reverse complement strand
TATTTTCCTAGCTGCTTTATTAATTGTAAAACCACGCTTTGAACTTTCTATCTTACCCGCTTTAGCGGGATTTGGTTCAGCGGTTTTTGCTGGAGCTGCTTATACTTTGGTTCGGGTTTTAGGCGGAAAAGAACGACCTGAAACTATTATCTTTGTATTTTCGCTAATCACAACATTGCTAATGGTTATGATGATGCTTTTTGGAACATTTACAATTCCTTCAACTAAACAATTAATTTTTCTTTTAAGCACAGGTTTAACTGCGGCTGTGGGACAATTCGGTCTTACTCATGCTTACCGATTAGCTCCGGCAAACGAAGTTGCCATTTATAATTATACCAGTATTGTTTTTGCAGGAATATTGGGCTTTTTATTTTGGCGTGAACTTCCTGATATGCTTAGTCTTATCGGTTCAATAACAATAATTTTTGTTAGTATTTATCTTTATTTCTACAATAAAAGATTCTAACTGAATTTTTTTTGGGATATGGAATTATAGAGAGGAAATATTAAAAGAGATCTTATTGCGAGAGCATTCTGAGAATTATTCGCAAAATTATCTTGACGATTATTTCAGCCCTTAGATTGTGTGCCGAGAAACAAAGGAAATTAGGAGTTAGCATGAGTAAAGAATTACAAATTTTTCATGAATTTTTACAGAAGAAAGGATTGAAATTAACGAAACCGAGAGAAATTATCTTAGAAGAAGTCTTTCATACTAACAAACATTTTAATGTGGATGAACTATATGACCAAATAAGGAGAAAATATGAGAATGTTTCTCGTGCTACAGTTTATAGAACCATTCCTTTATTAATAGAGGCTAATTTGATAAAAAATGCTCTTCGTTGTGCAGCAAAAGATCATTATGAGCATATTTACGGAAGTTCAAACCACTTTCATCTTGTTTGTAAAAAATGTGGAAAGATCATAGAAGAAGATTTAAAAGAAGTGGAAGAAGTTTTGCAAAAGTATGCTAAACTTCATAATTTCAAGATTGAGGAATTTAACATCGGAGCTAATGGTTATTGTTCTGATTGTAGAAAGGATAATTAAATGTTATATAGAAAAAAGCGTAATCAGCCAGAACATCAAATAGATATTCATCATTCAAATCGTCTTACTTTGCAAAATCTTAAGGCAGGAGAAGAAGCTGAAATTGTAGCTTTGCACGGTGGTCCGAATTTTATACGAAAAGCTGAATCTTTGGGCATTCGAGAAGGTTTAAAAATCAAAGTTATTTCTGCTCAAATATTACGTGGACCACTCACAGTGCAGGTTGGTCATACTAAAATAGCAATTGGTCATGGAATGGCATATAGAGTTGAGGTTAAAAGATGAGAAAGATACTGTTAGTTGGTAATCCGAATGTTGGGAAAAGTGTTGTTTTTTCTCGTCTTACCGGCGTGCATGTAGTTGCCTCAAATTATTCCGGAACTACTGTAGAATATACTAAAGGAAATCTATATATTGAGGGTGAAAAAACCGAAGTTATAGATGTTCCCGGAACATATTCTTTACAGCCGGAAAGTAAAGCTGAACAAGTAGCGGCAGATATGATTACCGATTTTAAGCAAGAAGAAGGTAATATTTTTGTAAATGTGCTCGATGCTACAAACTTAGAAAGAAATCTTACACTTACCATAGAATTAATAAAAAAGAAAATTCCGCTTGTTGTTGTTCTTAACATGTGGGATGAAAGTAAGCACACAGGTATAGATATTGATGAGAAGAAGTTGGAAGAAATTCTTGGTGTTCCTGTTATTCCTACAACAGCTGTTACGGGAGAAGGAATTAAGAATTTGGTTTCAAGGCTTAATGATGCAAAAATCAGTTCATTAGAAATTGGGAATAAATGGGAAACTATTGGTAAAATAGTAGATCAAGTTCAAAGCCTGAAACATCGTCATCATACTTTCTCGGAACGTTTGGGTGATGCATCTATTCACCATATATGGGGAATTCCAATAGCTATTTTTGTGCTATTTTCTGCTTTTTGGCTAATACGTTTACTTGGAGAATCTATTATCGGTTATATAATGGAACCATTATTTGAAAATTATTGGGCTCCTGTAGTATTGAAGATCTCGGCAATGATGAATGGAAGCGGTTTAATGCATGATATTCTGGTAGGAAAGATTATTGATGGACAGGTAAATTTTGTAGAATCTTTAGGATTGATTACAACAGGTATTTTTGTTCCGCTTGGAATGATCTTACCTTACATAATAGGTTTTTATTTTGTCCTTAGCTTTTTAGAAGATTCAGGATATCTTCCTCGTTTGGGTGTTTTAATAGATAACATGATGCATAGATTGGGAATTCATGGTTTGGCAATTGTTCCTATGCTTCTTGGTTTAGGATGCAACGTACCGGGAGCGATGGCAGCCAGAATTTTGGAAACAAAACGTGAACGTTTTATTGCTACAACTATGATGGCGATTGCTGTGCCTTGTTTTGCTCAATTGGCAATGGTTGTAGGTTTAGTTGGAAAATTCGGCCCATTGGCTTTATCAATAGTTTTTGGCACACTCTTTTTAGTTTGGGTATTGCTTGGCCTTATCCTAAATAAAGTAATGAAAGGCGAAAGCCCTGAAATGTTTATCGAAATTCCACCTTATAGACTTCCAAATATCAATATTCTTCTTAAAAAGCTCTGGATGCGTGTTCGTAGTTTTATCAAAGAAGCGGTTCCTTTTATGCTTTTGGGTGTGTTTATTGTGAATATTCTTTATGCCTTGCATGTTATTGAATTTATTGGAAATCTAACAGAACCGCTTATTACAGGTGTGATGGGATTACCTAAAGAAGCTGTTGGAGCAATGATTATCGGTTTTTTACGTAAGGATGTGGCAATTGGAATGCTTACTCCACTTAATATGACAATGGGACAATTAGTGATTGCTTCTGTGGTTCTAACGATGTATTTCCCATGTATTGCTACATTTACTGTGATGTTAAAGGAATTAGGTTGGAAAGATATGATAAAATCCAGCTTGATTATGATGCTTTCAACTGTGGTTGTTGGCGGAATAATGAATATATTCTTATAAAGAATTTGACTGATAAATAAAATTTTGTTTTTCAGATTGGGAACTCATTTCTTGGGTTCCCAATTTTTTTATAGGAAGAATTATGCAGAAAGAACAAATTAAGAATATTATTAATGAAATTATAGCTGAAGCTCAGGAATTTCGAAATTTAAAAAAAGAACTTATAGATTATAGGAACAAGCATAAAAACACTGCAAAAAATCTTCATATAATCAGTATTGGAAAAGCTGGCTGGCAGATGGCAAAAGTAGCTTCCGATATATTTTCCAAAATTTTTAAAAGCGGATTTGTAATCACAAAATATAAGCATAAAATAGCTGATATTCCCAATTTTGAAATATGGGAAGCAGGACATCCGATAGTAGATGAGAAATCATTAGTAGCGACTCAAAGATTGATTGAACTTTATGGGGATTTATCGATAAATGATAAAATTATTGTTTTACTTTCCGGTGGTGGTTCTGCTTTATGCGAAAAACCTAAAGCAGGCATAAGCTTGGAAGCATTGCAGGATATTAATTCCAAACTTATTATTTCCGGGGCAGATATAAAAGAGATAAATGTAATTAGGAAATATCTTTCTGATGTAAAAGGTGGGAAATTGGCAAAAATACTTTTTCCTGCTGAAATAGATTGTTTTATCCTTTCTGATGTAATTGG
>JAMOPB010000065.1 GCA_027064945.1 Candidatus Cloacimonadota bacterium | reverse complement strand
CCCATTTGGGGATTCAATTTTAAATTTTCCTTCAGAAGCGTAATTATCCGTATCCCAAGTATAATTCACTTGAACCTGTTCGATAATGCCTTCTTCTGTAACTGTGAAATCTTCCCAGCCGCTTTCGGTGTATGTATTAGAACTATAAGAAGTTGCAGCAGGACTATCGGGAATAGGATATTCAATTACTTCTCTATTGGCAGCACTACAAGAATATTGGATATCATAAATCAGATCAATTTCACCTGTATTGGAAATTTCAAAAGTTACGTTATCATTAGTTCCGGGTGCTAAGGAAATGTTTATTTCTTCAGCTGAAATTTCCATATTTGGGAAACCCATAACTGTGAATGTATGAGGATCAGGTGCTCCAATGTATGGATGGTTTGCAACTTTACCGGCTTGATCTTCACCATGAATGTAATATCCTACTTCTGTAGATACTGGTTGAGCAGGAATTGTTGCAGAATAACTATTGCCATCAACGTTTGTCATTACAACTTCTGTAAAATCTCCACCGTTAATTTGATAGAAGAGTTTTAACTCGTTTTCTACAAGATCTGCATCTGAATAAGCAATAAAATCTGCTGTGATCTCGATAGGCTCATCAACCGGCGCATTAATAATTGGCATATGTGAAATATAAAGCATTTCATCATCGGCTATTTCATGAGTTCTACAATGAAGTGCATCAGTATTTAACCAGCCTTGAGGTCCTTCTTCAACAGGAATAATTTCATAACCGGGCATTGCTGTTTCATAAACTTCCAATGCTGCTGCATCATAACTTGTGCCGGTTACAGGAACAAAAACTTTTCCATTTAGGATAAGAGAATTTGAAAACGGTGTAGTTTGGTTATTTCCCGGAACATCAACTCTGAAAACTTGCATTGGAGTTCCATACGAACTTGTTACATTAGCAAAATAATCCGCAACAGCTTCATAATCTGAATAATGAGGATTTGAGCTAGGAACGCGTGAAATAAGAATTTTATCTACATCAAGATATTTTCCCCAACAATCAACGTGTTTGATATAATCGCCTAACGGATCGAGTGTTGTGTGCATATTAGTAATTCCAAGATAATCAGCAAATTTCTCATTCATCTCAGCTAATGATTGATTGTTCTCATCAAGAATAAGATCTGTGTTTACACCTTGAGAATAACCGTCACACATATAGTTTCCACCTGTGTGAGTTATATTCATTCCAAACCATTCGATTCCGGCTTCATCAGCATAGTGCATTGGAATTTCATCATCTACCGGACGAGGACGATTATATTTAAAATTCACAACTCCTATTTCTTCATCGCCGTAAGCAATAAACCAAGGACCGTAATCGCGAACCCAATATGTGTCTGTGCCATAATTCATAAAGCTTACATTATCCATGTTCACTCCGGCATTTTGGAAGGTAGATTGTGCTGAATTTTGTAATGAATTGCTAACAATGCAAATAACAGGAGTATATTCTGCCATTTCTTGAATGAGTTCTACAGGAATGCCTAATGGATATCGAATCATCACAGCTTTCATTGGTTCCCATTCAGCGATAGGTCTTACCGGTCCGGCTGGTGGGTCTGTTTCAATAAAATCTCTTTCAATTGTAGTCATGAGCTCTGCTTCTTCAGCTGAAAGTGCATGTGAAAACGGGAATGGATCATTTGGATTCCAATCAGCCCATAATGCTGAAAAAGCAAAAATACCAATAATTAATAGTAATAAAATTTTTTTCATTAATAATCTCCTACTCTATTTATTTTTTCTAATTAAAAAACCTGCGATTTTACTTTAGTAATCTCGCAGGCTAGAATTTTCATTAAACCGACTTTGTCAAATTGTATCTAATAGAATAGATTATTTCAACATCATCATTTTCTGTGTTTTACTATATTCACCAGTTTGGAAACGATAGAAGAAAATACCACTGCTTACTTTTTTACCGGAATTATCAAGTCCGTTCCAAGTAATTTTGTGATATCCTGCATCCAAATGATCATTAACCAAAGTGTTAACTTTTTGTCCCTTAATGTTATAAATATCAAGAGTTACGTTTGAATCTTTAGCTAAATCGAAACTGATTGTTGTTGTTGGATTAAATGGATTTGGATAGTTTCCGTTTAATTGTGTTGTTAATGGAACCATATCATCAGTATCTGTTGCATCAACATCCAAAGTTACCGGAATTGTAATTTCATGATCGTATTCATCAATTATTACAATTGTGGAGTTATAAGTGATTCCGGCTAAGTCTGTAGTATCAAAAGTAAGTGTTACATCTTCAGCTTCTCCTGCTCCCAAAGTTCCTGTTTCTGATGATGTTGTAATCCATGCTGGTAAATAATCGAATTCATAAGTTAATTCGCCGGTTCCGATATTGGAAATAGTAATATTTTCATCATGAGTTTCGTTAACAAGCATTTCAAGATCAAAGCTATAAACGTTTACAGAAAGTGTTGGAGGTAATTCAATTGAACAAGAAGGGAAAGTGATTTTATCTACCCAACAAGCGTCAGCACCTGAGGAAACAGCACCATCTTTATGATATTTCCATAAAAATGTATGATTGCCACTTGTTACATCAAAGCTTACTTCTACCCAGCCTTCTTCACCGTCCCATTTTTGTTGTAAATTTCCATCTATGTAGAATGCTAAATAATCGTAATTATTATTAGAATCATCTTCACAAGATACTTTACGGAAGAAGCTAATTTCTCCATCTGCAAGAACATCCATATTGATAGAGATCATTGCATCTTGATTATCTGTGATATCTTCTGATTTCATGCAGTAAGTTCCACTGATTGCACCGTCTGAAATTTCAAAAGTAGGATTACTTAGATCCCATTCAAACATTGAGAAATCACCTGATTCAAAATCTTCGATTATTAATCCAACAGGATGAGAATATGTTTTTGTAATAGAAAAATCACCGGCTTGTACAGTATATTCAAAAATTATATTAGAACCAATTTCTACATCATCTCCTACTGTTACTTCAAATATTGCATTTGCAGTTTCATCCGGAGCAATTTCTCCAAGTTCGAAATCAGCAGGTGTGATAGTAACATTATCATTGTTTGTTGTAAGAATTGCAATAGCATTTGGTGAAGTGGAATGACCAATATTAGAAGTTGGAAGAGTTAGCTGTACTGTTTCACCCGGATCGATAAATCCATTTGCATTTCCGGCAGAATCATTAAGTAATATCTCTTCATTTTCTAAGATTGGAGCATTCAGCGTAAGATTGAAACTTGAAGTCCAATCATCATATCCATCGCCGGTTGCTGTGACAATGATTAATACATTTTCCAAGTCAGGAACATAACTATCTACCGTTACAGTAAAAGCTGCATCAATTGTTGAGCTTTCACCGGCTGCGATGTTCCCAAAATTATTAGTATTTTGATTTATTGTGATAAATTCGTTATCAGAAGAGATCTCTACATTCACATTTGTGGCAGGTTCTGTGCCAAGATTTGTCATTGTAACATTTAAATTAATCTCTTCCGAATAATCTGCTTGTCCGTTTCCATCAAGATCATCAATTTCAACATTTTCAACCAATACATAAGGTTGATCTGTTTGAACAAAAATTTCGCCGAAATATCTGTTTTTGTCATGAGCAACTACAGAAACAGTAATATTATCAGGACTACTGATAGGATTTATTGTAGTAAGTGTAGCAGAGCCAAATTCATCAGTAATAGCACGACCTATCAACTC
>JAMOPB010000064.1 GCA_027064945.1 Candidatus Cloacimonadota bacterium | reverse complement strand
TGAACGCGCTTTACATCCGGACTTAAAGAAAACTGATCACAAAGCTTTCAAAAAAGGTATCGAACTAATTTATCAGCAATTAGAGAATCTATTAAAAAAAGAAGGTGTCACAAAGATTGATGCAGAAAAGCAGGAATTTGATCCAAACTTACATGAAGCAATGGTCCATATTCCTTCAGAATTAGATGAAAATACTGTTGCAGCCGTTATTCAAAATGGTTACAAAATGAATGATAAAATAATTCGCCCTGCTCGAGTAGCAGTATCAAATGGCGAAAAACCTGAAAAAGAAAAAGAAAATAAAACAAAGAAATAATCATCCACACAAGTGGATAGGAGGAAAATTATGAGTAAAATAATAGGAATTGACTTAGGTACAACAAACTCTTGTGTGAGTGTAATGGAAGGCGGAAAAGCTACTGTTATTCAAAATGCAGAAGGTACAAGAACTACTCCTTCAATTGTAGCTTTCACTAAAAATCATGAACGTTTGGTTGGACAAATAGCAAAACGTCAAGCAGTTACAAATCCTAAAAATACTATACAATCAATTAAGCGTTTTATGGGACGTCAATTAGATGAAGTTGGAAATGAAATAGATTCAGTAAATTATGAAATAAGAAAAGGTAAATTTGGCGAAGTTACAGTTCATATAGATGTAGAAAACAAAGATTTCACACCACAAGAAATCTCAGCAATGATTCTTACAAAAATGAAAGAAACTGCAGAAGCTCATTTGGGAATGGAAGTAAAAGAAGCTGTAATCACAGTTCCAGCTTATTTCAATGATGCACAACGTCAAGCTACCAAAGATGCCGGTAAAATTGCAGGTTTGGAAGTAAGAAGAATAATCAACGAGCCTACAGCAGCAGCTTTAGCTTACGGATTAGAAAGTAAAAAAGAAGAAAAAGTAGCAGTATATGATCTTGGTGGTGGTACTTTTGATATCTCTATATTAGAGGTAGCAGAAGGCGTGGTTGAAGTACTTTCTACAAACGGAGACACTCATCTTGGTGGAGATGATTTCGATCAAGCTATTATGCAGTGGATCTTAAGCGAATTCAAAAAGCAAGAAGGTGTGGATATTTCTAATGATGCAATGGCTATGCAGCGTGTTCGTGAAGCAGCTGAAAAAGCAAAAATAGAACTTTCCGGAACACAAACCGCAAATATTAATTTGCCATTTATCACAGCTGATGCCAGTGGTCCAAAACACTTGAATTTAGACCTTTCATTAGCTGAATTTAACAGAATGACAGAAAATTTGATCAAAAGATCTATCGATCCTTGTAGATTAGCTCTAAAAGATGCAAAACTTAGTATTGATGATATTGATGAAGTAATCTTAGTTGGTGGTTCTACAAGAATTCCTGCAGTTCAAAAAGCTGTAGAAGATTTCTTTAAGAAAAAACCAAACAAAAGTGTGAATCCGGATGAAGTAGTATCTCTTGGTGCTGCTATTCAAGGTGGAATCTTATCAGGAGATGAAGATCTAAATGATATCTTACTTCTTGATGTAACACCTCTTTCATTAGGAATTGAAACTTTAGGCGGTGTTATGACTCCACTTATCGAGCGTAACACAACCATTCCTACTAAAAAATCTCAGATATTCTCTACTGCTGCAGATAATCAGCCGGCAGTAAGCATACATGTTCTTCAAGGTGAGCGTGGAATGGCAAAAGATAACAGAACATTAGGTCGTTTTGATCTTACTGATATCCCTGCTGCTCCTCGTGGTGTTCCACAAATCGAAGTTACATTTGATATTGATGCAAACGGAATTTTACACGTAAGTGCTAAAGATAAAGGTACCGGAAAAGAACAATCAATCAGAATTGAAAGAAGTGGTTCTTTGGATGAATCTGAAATCGAAAGAATGGTAAAAGATGCTGAAGCTCATGCTGAAGAAGATAAGAAGAAAAAAGAAGCAATCACTGCTCGTAATGAAATTGATGCTTTGATTTTCTCAACAGAGAAGAGCTTAGGAGAACACGGAGAAAAACTTTCCGAACAAGAAAAATCTGATATCGAAGCTGCTATTAAAGAAGCTAAAGAAAAGATGGAAAAATCTTCAACAAAAGAAGAATATGAAGCTATCCGTGATGAACTTGCTAAGAAAGCTCAAAAAATTGGTGAAATCGTTTACGCAGAAATGCAAAAACAACAACAAGCTCAAGGCGGACCAAATATGAACGAAGCTAATTTTGATCCAAGCCAAATGGGCGGAGAAACAAACAGTAGCAATGATGAAACAAACGATGGTCCGGTTGATGCTGACTTCGAAGTTGTTGATGACTAAAAAATAAAAATTTGTGAATCGTTTCAGGGTCGGCAAGTTCTCCGACCCTGATTAGTTGTAAATGTTTCAAGAACAACTTTAGGAAGTATTATGGCAAAAAGAGATTATTATGAAGTACTTGGCGTTGAAAAAAGCGCAAGTCAAAGTGAAATAAAGAAAGCATATCGAAAATTGGCGATGAAATATCATCCCGATAAAAATAAGGACAACAAAGAAGCGGAAGAGAAGTTCAAAGAAGCTTCCGAAGCTTATGAAGTTCTTAGCGATGAGCAAAAAAGGCAACGATATGATCAATATGGTCATGCCGGAATGGAAGGAGCCTTTGGAGGTCATGGCTTTACATGGGATGATTTTTCACATGCAAGTGATTTCTCCGATCTATTCGGTGGCGATGGTTTAGGCGGAATCTTTGAAAGTATTTTCGGTGGTTCTTTTGGTGGTGGCAGAAGACGTTCATCAAGACAAGCAAACCGAGGAGAAGACTTACAGATTTCCCTATCTCTTACACTGGAAGAAATAGCCACCGGAGTAGAGAAAAAAATTAAAATCGGTGTTAAAGACACTTGTGACGTTTGTAACGGTACCGGAAGTGAAGATGGCGATGTGAAAACATGTTCACAATGTCATGGCTCAGGTCGAGTAATGCAAATGACTCGTTCACTTTTTGGTCAAATGCAAACAGCTGTTGTGTGTCCTACTTGTCATGGTGAAGGTAAAATCATCAAAAATCGCTGTAAAAAATGTCATGGCGAAGGTAGAATACAAAAGAGTAAAACTATCAAAGTAAACATACCGGCAGGAATCCAAGAAGGTCAATATATTCGCTTACGCGGATTAGGTAATATTGGTCGTCGCGGTGGTTCAGCCGGAGATGTATTAGTACATATAAAAGAAAAAGAACATGATATTTTTCAGCGACAAGATGCCGATTTGGTTTGTGAATTCCCAATAAGTTTTTCACAAGCTGCATTAGGAACTGAAATTGAATGTCCAACTTTACAAGGTAAAGTAAAAATAAAAATTCCTGCCGGAACACAATCCGGTAAAGTTTTCCGACTTCGTTCTCAAGGTTTACCTCATGTAAATAGTGCTTATAAAGGTGATCTTTACGTTAAAGTAATAGTAATAACACCTACAAAATTAAGTTCTAAAGAACGAAAACTTTTAGAAGAACTAAGTCAATTTGATGCAGCGAAGAAATTACATCCCGGAAAAGGATTTTTCAGTAAACTGAAAAATTTCTTCGTTTAAAAGAGAATGTTTTGTGTTTTGAGCAGCTTTCGAGCTGCTCTTTTTTTTTACTTATGATAATTTTTCCAATATTTATCGGCAGTTTATATATTCCTAAAATCAACTATTTTCTTGAATAAATTGATCACAAGTTTCACAGATAAATTCTTTATCATAATCTAAAGTCGCAACGTGATAAGATTTATCCAACCAAATTAATCTATTC
>JAMOPB010000063.1 GCA_027064945.1 Candidatus Cloacimonadota bacterium | reverse complement strand
TTATTGGCTCCGATTAAAGCATACTCATGATATCGAGAATCTTTCTTAGATCCAACTAAACCAGTTCCATGACATGTTGAAATGTAAGGAATTTTGCTCTTATTAGCTATATAGGATGCAATCCAAATATGTTGAGTATGAATAACATCAGGTTTAAATTTCCTACAAACCCTTTTTACTTCATTATTCAATTCACTAATATATTCAGAAATCTGGAAATCATCTAAATCATAAAAAGTTTGTAAACTTCTGGAATGACTTGTGAAACAGGGAAAATTGAAATCCAAATGAGCGGAAGGATTTTCAAATTTATTACATAAAATTCTGCTATGCTGAAAATTATACTCTTCTTCATCAAAGATATTGTCAAAGTCAATAACATGCACTTTATGACCTTTTTTAACCAGCTCTTTAGCGATATTCAAGGTATATATCCCGCTTTCGGAATCGCGTAATGGAAAATGATTGATTAATAGAACTTTCATAATATCTCCTGATTTCTTATATTTGGGATTAGAAAACTTCAATCTTAATTATTCAAATAAATGATATTTTCCCTTAATCGATAACTAATAAATGTTCTTAATTAATGAAATTCAAAACTGAATTAATTTCAACAACCCTCAATGTTTGCAAAAAATGAAATTTTATTAATTAGCTGTCAAGAATGAAATTAGCTACATGGCCTAGTTATTACTTTATCAAGCTTACAAAATCATTTACAAGATAGCTCTGCTAATTTTCTTGGTAATAAATAATATTAGAATAAGTGAGGAAAATATGAGCGATAGAGTATCAATTACTTCCGAAATTGGTGTTTTGGAAAAAGTTATATTGCATACGCCTGGCTTTGAAGTCGAAGAGATGACTCCGGAAACTGCTGAGCAAGTGTTGTATAACGATATTTTACCATTACCGGTTATTGCGGAAGACCATAGAGAATTAAAAAATCTACTAAAATTAGTTACTCAAGTTTATGAGACAAAAGATTTGCTAACAGATGTGCTTTCTGACGATAAAGTGCGTAGCGAATTTTTAGATACAATATGCCAGTTTTTAAGTCCGATTGAGAAACGTAGAGATGAATTTGAAAAAGTTTCAGCAGCTGAATTAGCGAATATGGTAATTGTGGGAATAAAAGAGAAAAAAGATACACTCACAAAATATCTCAGTGGAAATATTTTCTCATTACCTCCACTGCCAAACCTTTATTTCATGCGTGATAGCGCTATTGTAGTAGGAGATAAAATTGTTACAGGTTCAATGGCGAATAGAGTTCGTGCAATGGAAGCTGTAATTATGAAATTTATCTTTAAGTATCATAATAGTTTCAAATCCGAAGGATTTATTATTGACGGAACAACTTTCACAAAAGATCAAAATGCTACAATCGAAGGCGGTGATTTACTTGTTCTGCGTGAAGATGTTTTAGCGATTGGAATTAGTGAACGAACATCGCCTCAAAGTGTGGATATTATCTGTGATAATTTGATGAATCAGATAAATAAGCCTATGACGATCTTTGCTGTGGTATTACCAAAAGAACGTGCAACAATTCACCTTGATATGGTGTTTACGATGGTAGATAAAAATCGCTGCGTTATTCATCATCCTTATATCTTAGGGAAAAAACGTTTACCGGTTGTCAAAATTACTTTAGATCCTAAAAGAAATAAGAAATATGAGCAAATGGCAAATTTGATTAGTGGTTTACGTACCGTAGGAATCGATTTGGAACCTATTGTTTGCGGTGGAAATGATCCGTTGTATCAAGAACGTGAACAATGGCTTTCCGGTACAAATTTCTTTGCTTTTGCGCCAGGTAAGTTTATAGGATATGATTGTAATAGTAGAACTCTTGAAGAGATTGATAAAGCCGGTATTGCTGTACGTCACGCACGTGATTTTATTTCAGGAAAAGATAAAATAGAGAATTATGAAAAAGTGGTAATTGGAATTGATGGAGCTGAATTAGCTCGTGGCGGTGGCGGAGTTCGCTGTATGACAATGCCTGTGAAACGTAAACCGGTTCAGTGGTAATAATTTTATTTGGGAGGCTTTAGTCTCCCATTTTTTTAGGAATGTTTAATTTCATTTTTTTTGAATAAGAAGGATTATGAGTAGAAAAAAACTAGCTCAAAAAATAGGATCGATGTCAACCGCTGTTTTCTTAAGTAGAATTCTTGGCTTGGTTAGAGATATCATTACTACTGCCTTTTTTGGAACAAGTTATGTAGCTGATGCTTTCCAAGTGGCTTTCCAAATTCCAAATTTATTAAGAAAATTATTTGGAGAAGGTGCACTTTCGGCTGCATTTATTCCTTTGTACAGTGAAATAGGCGTAAAAAGATCCAGGAAAGAACAGATTAAATTCGGAATTAATGTTCTTTCTATTTTGACTACCTTTTTGATGCTTTTATCAATTATTGGAATTGTTTTTTCTCCGATAATTGTTAAATTTCTCGCTCCGGGATTCGATCAGCAAACTTATAATTTAACACTACATTTAATCAGAATAATTTTCCCATATCTATTTTTTATCGGTTTGTCTTCTACTCTTATTTCAATTCTAAACGCACATGATTATTTCTTTATTCCCGGTTTATCATCTGCTTTTTTGAATATTGCCATGATCGGCGCATTGGGAATTTTTGTGCTATTGAAACCGGATTCTTCTATTGAAGAACAAGCTACTATTTGGTCTATTGGTGTTGTATTGGGTGGTTTCTTACAGACAGTTGTTAATTTTCCGCTTCTAAAAAAAGTTGGATATGGTTTTAAGATAAACATGAACCTGAAAGGTGATGATATTGCAGCGGTTTGGAGAAAATTCTTACCTGGTGTTGCCGGATTGGCTATAAGGCAAGTGAATCTTGCTTTTGACCTTATCTTGGCATCATTGCTTGCTACAGGAAGTATTGCAGCATTAAATTATGGAAACCGGCTGATGCAATTTCCTTTGGGAATATTTGGAGTTGCTACAGGCGTAGCTGTTTTGCCGTTGTTTTCGCGTCTTATTGCTGAAAAGAAGTGGGAAGAATTGGTTGATAATTTGAATTTTTCCATGCTTTCCTTAGCTTTTATTATGCTTCCGATTATTGCAATCATCGCTGCTTTGGGAAAAGATATGATATATCTTTTGTTTATGCGTGGCGCGTTCAATGAGAATTCATTACAAATGACATATATTGCTTTTCTTTGTTATGCTTCAGGTTTGCTATTCTATTCTTGGAATAGATTATTAATTCCTATTTTTTATGCTAACAAAGATACAAAAACACCTGTTAAAATTTCCGCAATAGTCATTTCTTTGAATATTATACTGGATTATGTCCTGATGCAGTTTATCGGGCACGCCGGTTTAGCGCTTGCTACATCGATTTCTGCGCTGGTTCACTATTTTATTCTCATCTCGATTTTAAAAAAGAAACTTCCGGTTATTAATATTAAAAACCAAGCTAAGAATTTAACAAAAATTACATTTTTATCACTAATCATTTGGTTATCGATAATTTACCTTAGTAGATTTATTCCACAACAAAGTCATCTTTTTGCTGCATTGCGATTAGTTGTTTTTGGAATATTGGGAATTATTATAATGGTTTTTGGAGCACAGGTTTTAGATATAGAAAACAGCAAAGTTTTGGGTAAATTGATATGGAAAAAGTTAAGCAAAAAATAAAAGAAAAATTAGCTTTATTGCCCGAGAAACCAGGTGTTTATCTTATGAAAAACGCAAATGGGAAGATTATCTATATAGG
>JAMOPB010000062.1 GCA_027064945.1 Candidatus Cloacimonadota bacterium | reverse complement strand
GCTTTGAATTTCGGGGAATGATATATCATTAAATATTTTTTAAAACGTCTCAGAATTGATTTTTTCAGGGACAAAGAATTTAGTCGCCACATAAAAACTTAATATCCAGATTTTTTAATCAAAGGTTTCATCTTATTGCATAGAGTGATGTTAGAACAATACCGCAAGTTTACATAATGTACATTATGATATGTTGCGAAACTTTCCTAAATTCTTGCTTATTTGCTATTTTTAAATAATGCCCTTCTCAATTTCTCAATTATCATAACTTAGATTTGCCTTTGATTCTGAGATTAAATTTTAGAAGATAATTCTAACTTTCACTAAATTCTTACATCGATATTGAATAAAATTTATTAAATAATTTGGATCTTTGCAGTTGACTTGATTAATAATCAAGAAAAGGTAATAAGGTTTTCAGATGTATAACCATAACTTGTTATAATATAGTAAGATATGGATACTATGAAAATAATTTGTTATAATGAAAGTTTTAAAGTAATTTCTTAAAAATGGCAAGATAACATACTATAAAAAAAGCCACTACGTTAATAGTGGCATATAGATTGCAGAGAAAATTTATCTTCTACGTTCACCTAATAATATTATATCACGTAGTGCAGTTTCACTCTTGGCATTTAACCAGTTTTCTTCGAAACCTTTATTCTGGATAACCTGAGCTAAAGCTGCTAGTGCTTTTAAATGGAATGTTCTTTGATCCATTGTACCCATGATAACAAATACAATTTGAATATTATCCGCTTCTTCAGTAAAAGAAATACCATTTTTAGCTCTAACAAGCATAACTTCAAAAATTCCTTTCCCATCAATAATTATATGAGGAATGGCTATATTTTCAGATAAAACTGTGGAATATTGCTCTTCCCTATTTTTTATCTTTTCAAAAATATCATCAGAATCATAAGGTAATTTTTGGCTGAATTTTTCTGCAACTAATTTAAAAAAACTATCTTTGTCCATATGTTCTTGCAAATCAAGAACTAAACAATCTTCAATAATTTTATCAAATTTATCCAATTTAATATCATCACGTTCCCGTATGATAGTCTTTAGTTCACTTTCCAAAAATTGGGTGGCAAGTTTGCGATCAAAAACTTTTGCGACAATGTGAAGAAGTGCTGATTCGCGATTTTCGTTTACTCTTCCAAACAACCAATACCATATTAAGCCTAACGACATAATGATTCCTGATATTAATAGCGGAATTTTCCCCATTTGGGAAATTATGGTTACATAAGCAACAATAGCGATAATTTGTACCCAAGGATACAAAGGTGATTTGAATTTCGGATGATAATTTTGCAAGTTGCTTTCACGCATAATGATTAATGATAGATTTTCGAATGTAAATAAGATAATCATAATTGTAGAAGCTGTTTTCACCAAAATATCAAGAGGTAATAAAATCACCAAAATCATAAAACCACTGGTAAAAAATATAGAATTCTGTGGTGTATGATATTTTGGATGTATTGTATTGAAAAAATTAGGTAGAATTTTATCTCTACTCATTGCCATAGGTGTTCTTGATGCTGCCATAATACCTGCATTTGCCGTTGAAATAAAAGCTAACAAAGCAGCTATCCCTAGAATTATTTTACCTGGAGTTCCCCAAAATACATTTGCCGCATCCGAGATTGGTGTAATTGAATAATGATCAGCTCCACCTAATTTTCCTCCTAATAAGCCAACTGTAACAAAAATAACAGCCACATAGATAGAATTTACTACAAAGAAAGACAAAAACATTGCCAGTGGTATATTACGCTTGGGATTAGTTATTTCTTCAGCTAAATCTACTATTTTAGTTACTCCGCCAAACGAGATAAATATCATACCGGCAGTCATAAAAACGTTATGAAAATTAATCGTTTGATGTATTGCATAATTTTCCAGTTGAATAGATTTTGCTCCAAATACTACAAACATTGCAAGGAGGGCTATTAGGAAAATAACCATATATGTTTGAATTTTACCGGAATGATGAACGCTGAATAGATTTATCGTTGTAAAAAGCAAACAGAAACCAATTGCAATAAGTTTTATCTGCCAATAAGATATTCCCGGAAATAAAATACTTGCAAAAGCTCCAATTCCCAAAAGTGCAAAAGCACTTTTAAAACTAAGTGAAAACCAAGCTGAGATTCCTGCTAATGTTCCGAATGCATTCCCCAGACTTCTTCCAACAAAATAATAAGTTCCGCCTGAACGAGGCATAGCTGTAGAAAGTTCCGCCTTACTAAAAATTGTGGGAAGTACCAATAAACCTGCTATGAAATATGCAGCAATAACCATAGTTCCGGATTTTGCATAAGCAAGCCCTGGCAAAATAAACAAACCGGAACTTATCATTGCACCGGATGCAATACTAAATAACTCAAACAACTTTAATTCTTTTTTTAATTTGCTCACAATATCCTCCAAATGTTATATGCCAAAATTAGAATTTTATTTATTTAATGTCAATTTTAACATCTGATATTCAATTTGATATTTCAATTGACAGCTTTTATCATCAAATCGTATTTTAAATTTAGCAGCAAGGAGCATATAATGAAAAAATATATTATTTTCTTATTTATGACACTAATAAATTTTGGTTACTCCCTCGATTTCTTTAATTTTGAAAAAAAAGATCCAAACATTATAAATATAGCAAAAGCAAATTCGCGTGAGATTAGACTTGATAATGTATGTACTTATCAATGGAATGGATTAATTTGGGTAAACTTATTTAAAGAGGAAGTTTCATACAATTCCAATGGTCTTATTGATGAGATAATTCTATACCAATACTCAAATAATCATTGGTTTAAGAATTATAAACAGTGCATAAATTATGACTCGAATAATGAGATTGATGAGATTTATACATTTTATTGGGATAGTGGAGTTTGGAACGAGGAATATCTTTTTTTATATGATTACGAGGAATCTAATTTAGTCTTCAATAAAAGGGCAATATGGGATCAATACTATCAGGTTTATTTAGATGAATTTCAGCAAATGTTTATTTATGAAAATGGAGATTTGTTATTGATTTTGTCTGAAAGTTTCGATGGTGTTGATTGGAATAATCAATCCAAAACCGTTATGATTTATGAAAACAATCTTAGGATAGAAGAACTATCTTATGCTTGGGTTGTAAATGATTGGGTGGAAGATAATAGAGTCTTAAATTTTTATCAAGATAGTAGTTATCCTACAGAATCTATTTATCAGTATAAATATTTGGATGAATGGATAAATTCTTCCAAACAAATTTTTAGTTATTATCCTTCCAATGAAATTGAAACACAGATTGGATATATTTGGGAAAATGATTGGATTGAAAATAGTAAAGTTAGCTATAATTATGATGAAAATGAAAATTTGAGTGAAGTAATCCAAGAATCATGGGATGATGATGATTGGATACCTTCATATCTTTCAGAATACAATTATATTGAAGTTCTTATTGATAATAATACAATTGAACATGACGATTATATCAGTATTTTCCCAAATCCGGTAAGAGCAAATAACCTGATTAAATTTAATATCAAAAATTTAAAAATTACTCAAACATCTATCTATAATTCCAAAGGTCAAAAAATCAAAGACATAAAAGTAATCGGAAACAAATGCTATTGGAATTTACGTGATCAAAATAATAATCGAGCAAGCTCCGGAATATATTTCACAATATTTACGGATAACGGAAAAATTAAAGCTCGAAAAAAAATTATACTAATGAAATAATTTCTG
>JAMOPB010000061.1 GCA_027064945.1 Candidatus Cloacimonadota bacterium | reverse complement strand
TCATATTTTAGAACGGGGGAGATTACAGGTTCAGAATATAATTTTTAAGGGGAATCACTATTTAGATGAAACAGATTTTCCTCCTAACAAAAATTTATTTCTTAATGAACTTCCCGGTTATTTGGCAGAATTAATAGAATATTATAATTTTGCGGGGTTTCTTTTTGCTACGGCAGAAATTTCAGAAGTGACATTAATCGAAAATGGCGTTGATGTAATTATTAATATTGAAGAAAATAATTATTGTGAGTTTGAAAAAATTAGAATTTCAGGGAACAAAGTTTCTACTTCAGAATCAATTATAAAAATTGCTGATTTGAGGTTGGATAAGAATATTCAACCGCAGGATTTATTTGCTGCAGAGGCAAGATTAAGATCAAAAGAATATATCAAAGATGCAGCAATTATCCCATTAAACAGCTCGGAAATTTTGATTGATATAACTGAAGACAGAATGACTCTTTTTTCCGGAATTGTAGGTTATGATGATTCAGCTGAAGATAAATTTAGTGGATTTTTCAAATTGGATTTCCTTAATCTAATCGGATCGGATCGTAGTTTACATTTTTTCTGGCAAAGATTGGCTACCGATAGCGAAGAACTGGAATTGAAATATCACGAATCGGGCTTGTATAGATTCCCAATAGAAGCAGATTTATTGCTTTATCGTCAACAGCAAGATTCCACTTTTATCCGAAGTAATTTTGAAACGGAAATTTATTACAAATATTCTTCCGGCAAATACGGTTTATATTTCGGATTAGAAAGTATAGTCCCTTCCGGACGTGAAGACGAATTCAAAATTGAAAGAAGAGATTATTCAAAAGTTGGCGTGAGTGTTCAATATGACAGTTTCGATTATTATTCCAATCCTACCAAAGGATTACAAGGTAAGATCAAATTGTATAATATCAGACAAGATGAAGAGGAAGTAATAAATCGATTGGCAGTTGAAAGTTATTTTGCAAAGGTAAAAAAACTTAATAAACATATTGTTTTACATTCAAAAATTCAAATAAATTTATTGGAAAATAAGGGATTAACGAGCGTAGATTATTGGCATTTAGGCGGTTTTCAGGATCTTCGAGGGTTTATGGAAGATAGCTTTTATGGATATTATACAGGTTGTGCAAATTTTGAATTGCGCTATTTGATTGCTCGTAGTTCAAGGCTATTTTTATTTTCCGATTACGGTTATGCTAAAAATTCTATTTATACCAAAAATAAATTATTTAGTGTGGGTGTTGGAATGCGATTACAAACAAATTTAGGTGTCTTCGGCGTGGATTATGGAATTGGTTATAGCGAAGGGAATTGGCGATCTCCAATGGAGGGAATTATACATTTCGGATTGGAAGCGAAGCTGTAGATTATCTATTTACTGATAAAAGAGACATTACTTGACTATAATTATTCAAAATCACGATTTTGGTTTTTAGCTTCTAAAACATAATATTTTGGAAGAAAAAAGCAAGGAGGGAAAATGGATAGACGAGGAGAGCTGAAAGTTGGAGTGTATGTAGATGCATCCAATATAGCTCAAAACGGTGGCTATGGAATGCATTATGATGTTTTGCGCGAATTTGCCTGTAGGAATAATGGCGTAGCAATTCGTTTAAATGCTTATGTAGCCTATGATGAAGAGATGGCCAAAAAGAATGGTAGTTATCGAAAAAAATCGGAAGATTTTCATTCGGTATTACGAGATTTTGGTTATAAGGTTATTGTTAAAACAGTGAAATGGTTTATTGATGAACACGGTAATCGCTATGGAAAATCAAACGCGGATTTGGATATGGCGGTAGATGCATTATCTCAAAGTGAAAGATTGGATTATGTTTTGATGGTTACAGGTGATGGAGATTTTGTACAAGTAATTAGAGCATTACAAAACAAAGGATGCCGCGTAGAAGTTTTAGCATTCAAAAATGTGGCCAAAATATTAATTCAGGAAGCTGATGTTTTTACTTCAGGTTATTTGGTACCCGGATTAATTAGCAATGAATGTAGTAAAGAAGAATATGAAAGTGGTATTGAAGGAAAAGCACGTGGAGTTTGTTATGCATATTATCCTGAAAAAGGGTATGGCTTTATGAGATTCTTAAAAAAATTAGGCAAAGGTTTATGGATTACAGATTCAAGAAGAGAAGAATCTCCATATGCTACAGCATTTGTGCATAATTCACAATTCCCGGAAGATTTTGATTTGAAAACATTACCAAATAGAGAACAAATATTTGAATTTGATCTGCGTCAAGTGCCTGATAAAGGGTATCAAGCAGAGAATGTAAAAAAAATATATCATTATTAAACCAAATAAACGGGGAATGGAGATTATTTGAAAAATACAGGTAATTCCCCCATCTATTCAGTGATAGATGTAGGAACTAATAATATTCTTTTACTGATTGCAAAGAGTGGTACTAAGCCGGAGATTATTAATCGGGCTAGTGCCACTTCTGCTTTAGGAAAAGATATGCAAAATGGATTTTTGCAGAAGCAAGCGATTGAACGCGCAAAAAAGATTCTGGAAAACTTTATTAACATATCGAAAAAATATACAAACAACATCATTATAATTGGCACAAGTTGCTCCAGAGAAGCAAAGAATATCTTCGTTTTATCCGATTGGTTGAAAAAAAAATTTAATCTTAAATACAATATTATTAGCGGAGAAGAAGAAGCTTATCTTAATGGATTGGCAAATATAAGCGAATTTGGAAAAGAGAAGGATCTTTTGTTTTTTGATGTTGGCGGTGGTAGCACTGAATTTACTTTTGCACAAAATGGTGAAATAAAAAAAACATATACTACACAAATTGGGATAAGACGTTATGTAAATAAATTCGGATCAGATTTTTTTGCTGTGAGAAAACAATTGATGCAGGATCTGTCCGGCATTCCTATAGATAAGTTAAAACATTCCGTTTTAGTAGGAATTGGTGGAACAGCTTGTAGCATTGCAGCAATGAAGCATAAGCTTGTGGAATATGATAGTAATGTAGTGCATCGTAGCTTTATAAAATTAGATGAATTAGAAAAAATGCAATTAGAATTAGATTTGTTGGATGAAAATCAAATTACTAAAAAAATGCAATTTGATAGCAAACGAGCAGAGATAATTTTAATCGGTTTATACATAGTAAAAGAAATAGTTGATTCTTTTCAGGGTAGTGGATTTTTTGTCAGTGATCGTGGCTTACAATTTGGTGTACTGCGACTGAATAAAGAAAAATTAGCTAAAATGCTGTAAAAGAAAGGAATTATGTTAGATATAATAAGTAAATTGAATCATCTGAAAGGTGATCCGATAGAGATAAAAATTAAAGGCGAAGTTATCAGTCGTGATACTTTTACAATGATTGCAGGACCTTGCACTATCGAGAATTATGAAGATCTATTGGAAATTGCTTTGCATTTAAAGAAAATCGGATTGAAATTTTTCCGTGGCGGAGCATATAAATTGCGTACTTCTCCATATAATTTCCAAGGTTTAGGCAAAAAAGGCTTGGAATATATTAAGCAAGTATCCGATAAAACAGGAATGATCTCTATTTCCGAAATTGTTTGCTCTGAAGATGTGGAGATGATGAGCGAATATGTGGATATAATGCAAGTTGGAACACGAAATATGCACAACTATCGATTGCTTTGGAAATTGGGAAAAGTAAAAAATCCTGTATTATTAAAACGTGGTATGAGTAGTACAATTGAAGAATGGTTATTGGCGGCAGAGCATATTATCGAAGCTGGTAATCCTGATGTGATATTGTGT
>JAMOPB010000060.1 GCA_027064945.1 Candidatus Cloacimonadota bacterium | reverse complement strand
TATCCATAACTCATTGTCATCATGCCAAGATCTTTCTTGATAGTTCCCTTTCCGCTTTCAGCAAATTTAGCAACTGCTCCCAATGGAGAAGCTTTAGAAGCTTGACCACCGGTATTAGAATAAACCTCAGTATCCATAACTAAGATATTGATATTTTTACCGGTAGCAAGAACGTGATCTACACCACCATAACCAATATCATAAGCCCAACCGTCACCACCAAATGCCCATACTGATTTCTTAACGAAATAGTTCTGTAATTCGATAACTTTATTAATTACGGCTGATTTTTCTTCTTTTGCTAATAATTCTTTAATGCGAGCCGCATTAGTCTTAACTTCTTCAGAAGTGTTATCCCAATTAGCTAAAGCATAACGAACAGCATCTTTTAAATCTTCACTAACATTTTCTTCTAAAAGAAGATTAGCATTTGTCTTTAATTGCTTACGATTAGAATCTACTGCTAATTTCATTCCAAGGCCATATTCAGCGTTATCTTCAAACAAGCTGTTTGCCCAAGAAGGACCATGACCATTTTTATTTTTACAATAAGGAATAGTTGGGAAAGTTCCACCCCAGATTGAAGAACAACCTGTAGCGTTTGCAATTACCATTCTATCACCGAAAAGCTGAGTTACAAGCTTCACATAAGGAGTTTCACCACAACCTGCACATGCACCGGAGAACTCAAGAAGAGGCTGTTTGAATTGGCTACCTTTAACTGAATTTTCTTTATTTGAGCCAAGAACATCTTCAGGTAAACTTTCAAAGAATTCCAAGTTTTCATTTTCACCTGCTTCACGTTCAACTTCTACAGGACTCATTTCCAAAGCATTAACAGGACATTCAACTACACAAACTTTACAGCCTTGGCAATCTTCAACGTAAACTTGGATTTTGTATCTATAATCATCTTTATCTTTTCCATTAGCAGGAATAGTTACAAATGATTCAGGAGCGCCTTCCAAATCTTCATTTGCAATCAATTTAGGACGAATAGCAGCATGTGGGCAAACTAATGAACATTGATTACACTGAATACATTTTTCTGAATCCCATTTTGGAACAAATGGAGCAACACCACGTTTTTCAAGTTTTGTAGTTCCAACTGGAACAAAACCATCAAAAGGCATATGAGAAACAGGAATGTCATCACCTTTTTCTCTCATAATTGGTTCAATAATATTTTTTGTGAATTCATCTGCATCTTCAGGAATTAATGTTTTTGGAACTGAATGCATACTTGGGATTTCAGTAGGAACTTCAATCTGAACTAATGCTTCATTTACTGCATCTACAGCAGCCCAGTTCTTTTCTACTATATCCATACCTTTTTTAAGATAAGATTTCTTGATAGCATTTTTAATCATTTCAATTGCTACATCTCTTTCAAGAACTTCTGAAATAATAAAGAAAGCTGCTTGCATCACAGTATTCACGCGTGAGCCCAAACCAACTTCGTTAGCAATTTTCAATGCATCAATATTGAAAAGTCTTACTTTTTTATTAATAATTGTTTCTTGAAGATCTTCTGTAAGATTTCCAAATACTTCTTCTTTAGACCAATCGCTATTAATTAAGAAAACACCATTTTCTTTGATACCTTCCAATACATCGTAACGTCCGATAAATGCTTTTTGGTGACAAGCGATAAAATCAGCATTTGTAATTAAATATTCAGATTGAATCTTGCATTTTCCAAAACGAAGGTGTGAACGAGTGATTCCGCCTGATTTCTTTGAATCGTATTGGAAATATCCTTGAGCATACATATCAGTATTTTCACCGATAATTTTGATTGAGTTTTTATTAGCACCAACAGTACCATCAGAACCAAGACCCCAGAATTTACATGAGATTGTTCCTTGTGGAATTGAGTTGATATTTTCTTTAACTGTTAATGATTTGTGAGATACATCATCATTGATTCCAACTGTAAATCCGTGGAACGCTTCACCATCAAGATGATCATAAACTGCTTTAACCATGCTAGGAGTAAATTCTTTTGAAGATAAACCATAGCGACCACCAATAATAAGAAGATCTTTACGATCTCTAAGAGCTGCTACAACATCTAAGAATAATGGTTCACCAATTGAACCGGGTTCTTTAGTTCTATCTAATACAGCTATTTTCTTAACTGATTCAGGTAATACAGTTTTAAGTGCTTCGATTGAGAAAGGACGGTATAAACGAACTTTGATTAAACCAAGTTTTTCGCCATTAGCATTCAAATAGTTAATTGTTTCTTCGATTGTTGCGCATCCACTACCCATAGCGATAATAATTTTTTCAGCATCAGGAGCTCCGAAATAATCAAATAAATGATAATCTCTTCCTGTAATTTCAGAAACTTTATCCATGTATTCTTGCACGATTGCAGGAGTTGCATCATACATATTATTAGTTGTCTCTCTTCCTTGGAAATATACATCAGGATTTTGAGCACCAACTTTTACTCGTGGATCTTCAGGATTAAGTGCACGTGCACGGAATTCTTCAACATATTTAGGTTCAACTAATTCTTTCATTGTATCATAATCGATCATCTCAATTTTTTGAATTTCGTGTGAATTTCTAAATCCATCAAAGAAGTTTAAGAAAGGAACTTTAGATTTCAAAGTAGCGAGGTGGGCAACAACTCCGAGATCCATAATTTCCTGAATAGAATCTGCAGCCATAAGTGCAAAACCTGTATTTCTGGCACTCATTACATCAGAATGATCACCAAAAATAGAAAGTGATTGTGCAGCAAGAGAACGAGCTGAAACATGAAATACTGTAGGAAGCATTTCACCGGCAATCTTGTGCATGTTAGGAAGCATCAGCATTAAACCTTGAGATGCTGTAAATGTAGTGGTCATTGCACCTGCAGAAAGTGAACCGTGAACAGCGCCGGCTGCACCAGCTTCTGATTGCATTTCAACGATATCTACAACTTCGCCATAAATATTTTTACGACCATTTGCAGCCCAGATATCAGAATATTCACCCATTGGTGATGATGGTGTGATTGGATAAATTGCAGCAACTTCACTAAATGCATAAGCAACATGAGCCGCAGCAGTGTTTCCATCTACCGTCGCTTTGGTTAAATTTTTCATAACTTAACTCCTTTGTTTTTATTGTCTTTTTTGATATTTTTTTTATCAGTTAATACTACTATAAATTTGTTACTAAATTTATTTGCATAATAGATTCGTCAACCATATTAAATTCATTTGGAGTTATTCCGATTCCCCAGTAAAACAGGCAATTTAACAAAACCGTGATTTTAATAGCGTTTCAAGATATATTTTATAATAGCAAATATTTAAATTAATTAGGAAAATTAGATTTTTCTACTTTCATAAACTGTAAGCCATCAGGCTCAGTTATAATTTCTAGCGAATCTGTTATTGTTGTATCTGCTTTGATTCTATATTCAATTTGATATTTTGGTATAAAATGGATAAACTGATCTTTCAAATTGTCAGTTGCAGCAATTTTATTCTTAATTACTTTTATTTTCTCGAGAATCATTATTTGATCGGCTTGTTGGCTTATATCAAAAAGTTGTTCATACCAATACCAACTAAAAAGATATTGTTCTTGTAAGAAATAGACGTTAGCTAATTGCTCATAAACATCAGGCATTCTTTCATCTTCAGGAAATTCTTCAATTAATTTTATTAAATTCTCAGAAGCTTGTGAATAATCATCTAAAGCCAAACATGCTATATAATTATAAAAATAAGCATCAGCAAGATAGTTAATATCTTTTTCATTGATGATA
>JAMOPB010000059.1 GCA_027064945.1 Candidatus Cloacimonadota bacterium | reverse complement strand
GCCATACAATTTTAATCCTGCAAAAATATTTTTAGGTGATGCCGGAAGTATGTTCATTGGCTATTTTCTTTCAACAATGGGAATTTTAGCCGGTCAACTTGCATCAGATAGTTTGGGTGGGAACAAGTTATTTTTCCTATTGCCTGTATTACTTCTGAGTTACGCAATTTTTGATATCTCTCTTGTTAGCTACACAAGAAAACGTGACGGACGACTTGTAAGCCAAGGCGGGAAAGATCATTCTACACATCGAATAGGGACTGCAATGGGAAGCGAAAAGATTACTGCCATTATGGTTTATCTTATAAATATTATCTTAGTTTTATCAACAATCATAGTGTATAAGATGCAAAATAATCAATTGCTCATAATCTCAGTTATTATTTTAGCTTCATTCTTTATCTTCTTTGGAAGGAAATTAGATGAAGTTCCAATTATAATTCCTGAAAACCAAATTAAGAAAGAGAAATAATTGATGAGAAAATATTTTTTTATTGGAATAATTGCAGCATTTGTTATTAGCTGCACAAATAATTATTATGCCGCAGGTAATAAACTTTCCGCTGAGCAAAATCATGTTTCTGCAATTGAACAGTACGATTTATCTGTAAAAAAAGATCTGAATGGAGCAAGAAAAACTAAATCTGAAATTGCTAGATCCGAAAATTATTACAAATTAGGTTTAAAAGCTTTTGAAAAAGATAATTGGCCTCTTGCTACCAGACTTTTCTTCTTATCTAATTCACCCGAAGCAGACCAATATTTGGATAACTGTTATTATCAACTATCAGAAGAAAGTTTTGCAAAGCAAGATACTGCCGGCACTTTAGAGTATTATAATAAAATTTTAACATATTTACCTGATTCCGAACTAACTCCTGAAATTTACAATAAGCGCATACGCATTTATCTTAACCGGAACAAGCTAAAACTCGCTTTAGAAGATTTCAAAAAACTTTGGGAAAACTACCGCAATGATGAATTCACTAAAGATATTCATCCAAAAATTGATGAAATTATTCCTATCGTAACCAAAGAAATTATCAAAGATAGAAATTATGAAGAGCTAATTAGCTCGATCGATAAATTGATAACTTTGAAAGATTATTCTATAAATTATTCTGATCTTGTAAATCTTGAAATAGCACTCACTTATACAAAACTTGCCGAAATAGAACTTGAGGCAAAAAATTATACCAAAGCATACCAATTTTTCCTTAATTCTTTTGGATATAATCAAGATCTCGCAGAAAAAAATCAAGCTAGAATTGAAGCAATTAAAGATGGATTTATTGCCAAGGGTGATAATTATTTAGAAAATCTTATGTTTTCTGAAGCAATTGAATCTTATAAAAAATGTTTTCTAATAGAAAAAGATTATCTTCCGGCTAAAGAAAAAATTGCCTACGCAATCCAAAGAGAAAAAGATGCTAAAGAAGCGAAAATCTTGTACGAAAAAGCATTGGAAAGTGAACGTGATAATAATTATAGTTCAGCATTAAAAGAATATCTCGAATCTAAAAAATTATTGAATAACGCAGAAGTAAGAAGAAAAATCTTTGAGATGAAAAATTTAATTCGTGCTAAAAAAGAACCTCGTGCTTTTGCGCAAGAAATTGTATTAAATTATAAGAAAGGCAAATTAGCTAATCAGGTTTATGCAATTGAAGATTCAATGCTGGCCAAATATGGCGAAACCGTAGTAGATATTTCCGGATGGAAAGTTCTATATACTTCTAATAATTTAAAATATGATGTACGATACGATATCATCTCGCCTTATGAAAATTACTATTTTATATGGAAAGTAAATCTTCGAACTCGTGAAATAATCGCTTTGAATAAGCGCTCTGAAGAGTTAATGAAATAGGAAATTATATGATAAATAAAAAAGTATTCATTTTATTAGCCACTTTAATTTTAAGTTCGGCATTGCTTGGGCAATTTAATATTGAGAAATTCTCAAATCCACAAAAATATGGGTGGACTAATCTACAAGAACGATACGATGCTAGAGAAGATCTTTTAAAACGACAAAAGCTCTTACAGATTTATGAAATGAAAAAGATTCCTGTTTGGAAAAATATGTTGCACTCCGGAATTATGCCGGGCTGGGGACAATTTAATACTCATTCATATACCAAAGGTCAGATTTTCCTCTATGTGGAAGTAGTTCTAGCAGGAACGTGTTATTACTTTTTTGATCAATCTTATGAAAAATATGACCTATACAAAAGCGCAACATACATTGGAGATATAAAACAATACTATGATGATGCCACAAAATATAGAGGTTACGCTCAAGGCTTAATAGCCTTTACCGGCTTAATTTGGATTTATAATATTTACGACACATATATCAGCACTGAAGAATATAATGCTGAAATTTGGAATGGAGTTGTTAATGAATTTATGAATGATAAAATTGAAGTCTCTTTGTACCCTATGGGTTTTGAAGTGAGGTTCTAATGAAAAATATATTTCTTCTTCCTATCTTAATGTTGTTTGTTGCTTGTGAATTATCTCATGACAACCCTTTAGATCCGGAAAACAGTGGAATCCCGGCACCTTCACAGGTTAGTGGGATTATTATAGATAGACCTCAATCCGGTTTTGTTCCCATAACTTGGGATACTGTAACTTCAGCTGATGGCTACTATATTTATCGATCACAATCTTATTATGGAGATTACATTCTTCATAAAGAAATTTCAGATCCTAATGTAACCGAATATCATGATGATAAAAATTATATTCAAGGTAATTGGTATTATTATATTTTATCTGCTTATAAAATAATTGATGAAAAGAAATTGGAAGGAACCCGTTCTAGGAAGGTAACTTGGGATTAGTAAAGTTTTTAAGCGAGCTTAATCAGGCTCAACGCGAAGTTGTAACAAGCACTGATGGTCCCTTGCTAGTTTTGGCAGGTGCCGGAAGTGGGAAAACTCGCTCAATAATCTATCGGACTGCTTATTTGATTAATTATAAAAATGTAAATCCTTGGAACATCTTGGCAGTTACATTCACCAATAAAGCAGCTCGGGGATTACGCGAACGTTTACATTCATATTTTGGCATTTCCGCTCAATCACTATGGTTTGGAACTTTCCACTCAATCTGCACAAGAATCTTGCGCCAAGAATCCGAATTCATGCCTTTTACTTCCAGTTTTTCTATTTATGATAGTGCCGATCAAAAAGCTTTACTAAACAAAATCTTTAAAAAATTGAATATTGATAAAAAATATTTCCCGCTAAATAAAGTAAAATCTGTAATTAGTGAACAGAAAAACTCATTGATTCTTCCAAAAGATTTCTTTGATTTCAATGAAGAGAATATGTTCACAATCAATGTTCATAAGATTTATAAAGAATATCAAGCAACTCTACAGGCAAATAACGCAGTTGATTTTGATGATTTGCTTCTTTACACAGCTTTACTTTTTCATGAAAATAAAGTAGTATTGCGAAAATACCAAAACCAATTCAAATTTATAATGATCGATGAATATCAAGATACAAATTATGCTCAATTTAAAATAATAAATCTTCTTGCAAGTTCACATCAAAATCTTTGCGTTGTAGGTGATGATGACCAAGCAATCTACACTTGGCGTGGCGCTGATATAAAGAATATTTTGCAGTTCGAAAAAGATTATAAAAATGTAAAAACTATTAAATTAGAGCAAAATTATCGCTCCCCTTCTGTAATTCTAAATTTGGCAAATAGTTTGATCAAAAATAATCATCACCGCCATGATAAAGAGCTTTGGACAGATAG
>JAMOPB010000058.1 GCA_027064945.1 Candidatus Cloacimonadota bacterium | reverse complement strand
TCATATCAATGAAGATAGCCGGTCTTGTGTAATGGGGACAGCCCAAAAGTGTATCTTGATGTGAATCGCTTAAAGCTGATTCAATATCGCCTAATACACCGGGTAATAATCTTGCTACTGCATCAACCATTACCATAGCCGGTATTTCTCCACCCGATAATACATAATCACCAATCGATAATTCTTCAGTTACTAAACTGTCTCTAATTCTCTGATCAATTTCTTTATAATGACCACAGACAATAACAAATTTCTCAAGTTTGCTATATTTCTGCACAATTTCTTGTGTAAGAAGCTTTCCTTGAGGAGTAAAATAGATTACAGGGATGTTATCATCTAATACAGATTTTATTGCACCATACAAGGGTTCAGGCTTCATTACCATGCCTGCACCACCACCATAAGGATAATCATCTGTAGTGTTATGCTTATCAGTAGCAAAATCTCTGATATCAGTTAAATTTACTTCAAGAGCTTTTTTATTTATCGCTATTCCAACCATACTTTCGTTAAGAAAGTTTTCAAACATGCCAGGGAATAATGTAAGAATATCTATTTTCATAAATTTCTAAGTTCCTCGATATTTTGAACAATAATTTGCTTAATATCGTGATTAATCTCCTGTACATATTTTTCTACGAGAGGAATCATAAATTCTTTATCACCATTGGAAATAGTAATAATATTTTGAGCTCCATTATCATATTCATCGATAATTTTCCCGATAAATTCATCAGAAAAAACGATGTTGTAATCGATGTAGCTCACAACTCCATTATTTTGTTGTAGTTCTGCAAGCTCATTGGATGGTAGGGCAATAATTACGCCTTTTTCCTCTGCTGCCTCAGTCATTATTTCAGTATCATCAAGAAGCAAACGCATTCCATGAGTTTCATCTTCTTTGATAACACTTACATATCTCACTTTATTGTTTTTAAAGATCAAAAAAAGATCTGTCAGTGGTAGATCGAGATATTCAGGAAGAAGCTTAAAGCGAATCATCCCGTCTCGATCAATTGCACTGCCCAGAGTCCCGATTTTTACTAAATCAGAAAATTCCATTTATTCGATAATTTCAAGTACGGTTCGTTTACCTTCTCTTGCAGAAACTGCGCTGAGAATAGTGCGAATAGCGCTGGCTGTACGACCGCGTTTTCCTATCACTTTACCGATATCTTCTTTGGCTGCTCTAAGTTCGAATATTGTTACTTTGTCACCTGCTACTTCAGTTACTTCAATAGCACTAGGATCATCTACAAGTGCTTTCACAATAAATTCTACAAGTTCTTTCATTGTTGAACTCCTTTGTTATTATTCTGACTTTTCTGCAGCAGCTTCCTTTTTCGCTTCAATTTTTTCGTTGTGCCATCTTTCTAACACACCTGCTTTTTTGAAGAGAGATTTTACTGTGTCTGTAGGTTGTGCACCTTTGTTTAACCATTTGATTGAATTTTCAATATCAACCTTGATCTCTGCCGGTTCTGTAGTAGGGTTATAATGACCAAGAGCTTCAATATAAGCTCCATCTCTTTTTCTACGTTGATCAACTGCTACAATTCTGTAAAAGGGAGAATTAATCTTTCCCATTCTTTTAAGCCTAAGCCTTACCATTTCAACTCCTTATAACTTTTCAATTATTATATTTTTAATAAAAGAATTAATTCTTTCAATCACGTTTTCTCGTCAAGCTAATTTTAGATAGGTAATTTCATTCCTTTCATAAACTTGGGATTATTAAATTTCTTCATCATTTTTTTCATCTGATCAAATTGTTTTAGCAATCTATTTACCTCTTGAACAGTTGTGCCACTTCCTGCTGCAATTCGAGCTCTTCTACTACCATTAATTAGTATTGGTCTTTCTCTTTCACGAGGTGTCATGGAGTAGATAATAGCCTCTATATGTTTTAGATCTTTATCATCTACTTTCATGTTTTTCATAGCTTTGCTATTCATTCCGGGCATCATACCAAGAATTTGGTCCAATGGTCCCATTTTTTTTATTTGCTGTAATTGGTTTAAGAAATCTGTGAAGGTGAATTGATTTTTCTTCATCTTCATTGCTAATTCTTCAGCTTGTTCCAAATCTATTGCTTGTTCAGCTTTTTCGATTAAACTAAGAACATCGCCCATTCCCAAGATTCTATCTGCCATACGTTTTGGATGGAATACATCAAGATCGGAAGTTTTTTCTCCAGACCCAATATAAACTACAGGTTTTCCTGTAACTGCCTTAATAGATAAAGCAGCACCACCACGTGCATCACTATCCATCTTAGTAAGAATTACACCATCGAATTCCAATTGATCATTAAACTCTTTTGCTACATTTACAGCATCTTGACCGGTCATAGCATCTGCTACAAAGAAAATGTAATCAGGTTGAATTAATTTCTTCAGGTTCCTAAGTTCTTTCATCAATTTTTCATCAATATGCAAACGTCCGGCAGTATCGAAAATCAACAAATTATTTTCAGCCTTAGTTGCTTCTTTAATTGCTTTTTTAGCAATTTTAATCACATTTTTAGATTTTGGTTCAGCGTAAACGGGTATCTTCAGCTGTTTACCTAAAAATTGCAATTGATGAACAGCGGCAGGTCTATAAACATCGCAAGCAACCATTGCAGGAGATATTTTATTATTACGATATTTAACTGCCAGTTTTGAACATGTGGTTGTTTTACCGGAACCTTGTAAACCAACCAACATAATTCTATTTTGTTTATTATCATGGAATTTTACATCAAAACTATTTGACCCCATAAGTTGGATAAGTTGCTCATGAACTATCTTTACTACCTGATTACCGGGAGTAAGACTTTTCATTACTTCTTGTCCAACAGCTCGTTTGGTAACTTCTTTTGTAAAATTCTTAACGATCTTGAAATTTACATCTGCTTCCAATAGAGCTCTTTTCACTTCGCGCATCGATTCTTCGATATTTTGCTCAGTAAGTTTGCCGTGTCCTTTTAATTTCTTGAAAATTCCATCAAATTTATCTGATAAATTATTAAACATAATTCTTTCCTATCTTAAACTTTTTATTTGTTTTTTATAATCCGCATTTTTAAAAACATAAGAACCTGCAACTAACATTGTAGCACCGGCTTTTATAAGTTGTGGAGCATTCTGATTATTTACTCCACCATCTATCTCTATCTCAATCTTAATATTATGCTCATTTGCATATTTTTTTATCTTAGAAATTTTATCAAAAACCAAAGGTAAAAATTTTTGTCCTCCATAACCGGGATTAACGCTCATTAATAAAACAAAATCCAAATATTCTAAAATTGGGAAAATTGTTTCAACGTTTGTAGCAGGATTTAAAGCAATCCCTGCTTTTGATTTTCCTGATTTAATGACCGTAATTTGGCGATGTAAGTGAAAGACGGTTTCTTGATGAATAGATATATATTCTACTCCGATTCCACAAAGATCTTCTAAGTAATCTTCAGGATTTGTGACCATAAGATGAACATCTAATGGAATAGAACAGATTTTTTTTATTTGGGAAATGATAGGTAAACCGAAAGTTAGATTTGGTACAAAGTGTCCATCCATAACATCCAGATGTAAAATATCTGCACCTGCTTTTTCAATTTTTTTTATTTCCTCAGCGATTTTGGTAAAATCCGATGCTAATAATGATGGGGCTATTTTAACCATGTTTTCGCTTCCTTTTTAAATAATTTGGTTTTCTTTCTTTAGAATCATCTTCTAAGAAAAATACGATATTTTCTAATTTTACGCCGCTCGATTTGCGGATTTTCTCAAGCAATTCCTGTTTGTTTAATAATAATTCTTGCATCCAGATATTATTGCTTACGGCAACAAATAATGTTTGGTTCTCGATTTTGATTAATTTTGTGCGTTCACTTAACAAATTCCCTAAAATATTATTCCAGCAGAAAGCTACAGCTACAAAATCATGATATTGAGAACCGGCAATGCGATAAACCAAAGATTTAATAGCATTGCCGGCTTTATTAAATTTCATTGTTAGCTAATTACTAAAAGTTATACTTTCTTAGTAAAGAGAGAAACTCCCCACCATGCCAAAGAAGCAGTTACAATCGCAGACCAGTAAGCGATACCTAAATTAGCATAACTTGTGCTATATTGACTCATTCCTAAGGCAGGAACAATTGAAAGTACTATAATAAACAAATACCCTAAAATAGTTAGAAATAACTTTTTGCCTAAGGAATTATTTATAATCATAATAGCTAAAGCACCTAGAGCTATTAGTACAATCGTAATAACAACAATAATCGCATACACGCCAATTCCTAAATTTGGATTAACAAATTTTCTGAAGAACATTACAGGAGATATTATACTGACAAGAGTAATAATAATTCCTAAAGATTTATGTATAAGATTAATGATTTTTGGATCAGTTTCATTTTTACGATGATGAGACTTAATATATAAATAAGTTCCACCGAAAATTAAACTAAAGAAGATGAAATATCCCAAGAATCCGATTTTAGGATTATCTGTAGCAAATCCTACTGAAGAGAAAACTAAAAGTAGGACGATCCATCCAATAATTTTTACGATTTTTTTCAAAATAGCCTCCTTGTGCTACTCCTTCTCAACATTTACTTTAATAGATGCAGTAATTTCATTTGTGAAATTAATTTTTACATCGAAATTACCGATTTCCTTAATATGGTTATCCAATTGGATAAATGATTTATGAACTTCTATTCCTTTAGCAGCTAATGCATCAACAAGATCATTCTCTGAAACTGAACCAAAAAGATGATCATGTTCATCTGCTTTACGAGAGAAAACAAGCTCAATTCCTTTTAATTGTTCTACTGCTGCTTTGTACTTATTTTCAATTGCAGCTCTTTCATTTTTAGCTTCTTTTGCTAAAGCTTCAATTTTGGTCAAATTGTAATCATTTGCTACAATTGCCAATTTTTGTGGCAAAAGGTAATTTCTAGCGTAGCCGTTTTTCACTTCAACTACATCGCCGCCGTTACCAAGCCCTTGTATGTCTTTTACTAAGATGATTTTCATCTTTATCCTCCGTTGTTAATTTTTCGAAAATTGAACCAGATATCGAAAAGCCCTATTAGCGTAATCAATATCATTAGGTAAGGGTTGATCAATAAAAACGCCACTAATACGAGTGATAAGAATTTCGATTGCTTGAAAAAATCACTCCAGAAATAAGTAAGAATACTTGTTCCTTGAATTAGAAAAAAAGGTGCAATTATTATCAAACCGTTTAATCCGTATTCTTGTGCATTCGGAATCAGAGATAGAATTAAGGCTAATATTAAAATATATACGGTAGCAAAAGGCAAGCGTATATATTTAGTTTTCCATTTAATATTTGACCTATAAGAAATTAATAAAGCAGCTACAAATATTGCCAGTATTATTACGCTGGACCATAATCCGACATAATACTTGGTGAGAAATAATTTCGTAGATTCAACTGCTGTTCTCATAATTTCAGATTGTTCTAAATTTCCGGAAAAATTATCTGTAATGAAAGCGTTGTATTCTTTTAAAACAGTTTCAGCAGTTTGCTTAATTGTTTCAAAGAATAAAATCTGTCTTATAATTGCATAGAAGATAGCAATTAAAGACGATTTCATCAAGCTGTACAAATAATTATAACTGGAAATAAAACTTCTGATGAAAACGAAACTAACTAAGCCTATTCCGATAATTAAATCTAAAATCCTGATAGGATCTAATATTTGAGAAAAATACAATGCTATAGCAGTTCCGATGAATGCACTAAAAAACACATATATTTTACTTTGGAACTTTGCTCCAAAATAAATAGTAAAGATCATTCCCGCAAAAGGGAAGATAGCTGCAATAATAGCAGCTGTTATTGCCAAAAAGATCACTTTTCGATTAAATAAATCAATGTCTGTCTGTATATTTAATTAAAGCCATTTGACGAGCTTTTTTGATTTCTGCTGTAAGTTTTCTTTGGTGTTTTGCACAAGTTCCGGTAAAACGACGAGGTGAGATTTTGCCACTTTCAGTAATAAATCTCTTCATTAAACCAACATCTTTATAATCAATTTCTACATCTTCATTTTTGCAGAAGAAGCATACTTTTTTTCTAAATTGGTATTTCTTATTACGACCAAATTTTTTGTTTGGGCGTCTATTTCTATTTTCTTTTTTTTCAGAGTGATTTTCTTGCACTTCTGTATTTGTTTTTCTTTCTTCCATTATTTTTCTCCTATCTTAGAATGGTACATCATCTGCTGTGATGATTGATTCAGGTGCATCCTGATTATTTGCCGGATGAGACTCGATTGAATTATTCTTAGGAGATTTTTCCAAGAAATTTACTTTATAAGCAGTTATTTCAACAGCTTTCCTATTTTGATTATTCTTGTCTTGGTAGGTATAAGTTCTTAATGAACCTTCTATCAAAACAGGACTTCCTTTAGTAAGTTCTTCAGCACATTTTTCAGCAGTTTTTTCCCAAACGGTTACGTCGATATAACTTGATTCTTGTACCCATTCGCCTCCACGCTGAAAGCTTTTGTCAAAAGCAATAGATAATTTCGCAACTGCTTTTCCGTTACTTGTGTAACGTAATTCTGTATCTCTGGTTAGTCTCCCGCTAAGAATTATTGTGTTTATTCTTGGGAATTTAAGTTCTCCGGCCATTGAAATCTCCTAGTTTATTCGAATATTAATTTTAATAGACAATTATTTTACTAATAGATTATGTCTAATAATATTTTCGTTTAATCTGTAAATTGTCTCAAATTCTCGGGTTTTGCTTTCATCTAATGTAAAATTAATTACATAGTAATAACCTTCTTTTAGGTGTTTGATTTCATAAGCTAGTTTTTTCTTTCCCAGTTCATCAAAACTGAGGACTTCACCACCATTAGATTTGATAAAGTTTAATGTTTTATCAAGCTCTTTTTTTGCTGCATCAACACTCATGTTAGGTGCGATTACAACCATACTTTCATACTTTCTTGCCATTTTTCCTCCTTTGGTCTTATCCTCGGTAGTTTAATTAGTTTTCTACCGAAAGATCCTGAGTCTGCATGATGGACTCAGAATAGGATTTCTTCTTTTTACTATAATATTTTACCATTTCATCAAAATCTTCAGATATATATTTATCCAATAATTCTGACGTAAATGATAATGTATGATCTAAAATTTTTAGTTCATTTGACGAGAACTCGGAAAGAACATAATCCGATAATTCTTTACTATCCGGAGAACCAACCCCGATACGCATTCTTTTGAATTCACGAGTTCCTAAAGCTTCTGCTATTGATTTCAAACCATTATGCCCGGCCAATCCACCTGATTTTCTCAATCGGATTTCTCCTATGGGAAGATAGATATCATCCACTATTACCAATATTTCATCTATCCTGGTTTTGGTTTGAACAGCAGTAACTGCTTTTCCACTAAGATTCATAAATGTTTTAGGCTTTATTGATATTACGCCTTTATATTCAACAGAATCATAGTTTTTTTGTTTTTTAAATTGCTTATCATTCTTAGAAAAAAAATTATCTAAGACGATAAACCCGATATTATGTCTGGTTTTTTGATATTTCTTACCAGGATTGCCCAGTCCTACAATCAATCTCATCGAATAATTATTCGGCTACTGCTTCTTCTTCTTCTTCTTCAGCGTTGTCTTCACTTGAAGATGGAGAGTGAACTACAGCCAAAGCAGTTTCTTCAGAGAATGAAGAATTCACATTGGCAGGCATTTCAATATCACTGAAGTGAAGTGTTGCACCAAGATTAAGGTTAGATAAATCAACAGTGATTTCTTCAGGAATATCTTTTGGTAAACATGAAATTTCCATTTTCCTTTCAATGATATCAAGTGATCCACCAGCTTTTATTCCGGGAGCTTCTCCAACATAATTGATTGGAATTTCTAAGGTGATTTCTTGACCTGTATGTAATTCCATGAAATCGATATGCATAAATTCACGACTAACAGGATGAATTTGACGATCTTTCATAATTGTTGTATAGGTTTCACCATCAACAGTGATATCATAAAAAGCTAATTCACCGATTGTTTTTCTGTATTTTTGAATGAAAACAGCACGATTAATACTAATATTAATACCTTCTTTACCTGAGCTATAGATAATTGCAGGAATTAATCCATCTTTACGAGCTTGTTTGTTTATAGACTTTTTTCCAGTCACGCGTTTAGTTGCGTCTAATTTTACGTTCATTTTATCCTCCGTAGAATTCAACTTAGCGGAAAAGTGTGCTAAGTGATTCTTCTATATGTATTTTTTTTATAGCTGTAGCCATCATTTCAGCAATTGAAAGCTGAACAATTTTATCGCATTTTTCACTTTCTTTAGTAAGTGGAATGGAATTTGAAATAAATAATTTTTCAATTGGCGAATTATCTAGATTTTTTATTGATTTAGAAGAAAGAACTCCATGGCAACATGCAGCATAAATTTTTTGTGCTCCATTCTTTTGAAGAACTTTCGCCATCTTGGTTAAGCTTCCACCGGAATCTATGATATCATCATATAAGATTGCTGTTTTTCCTTTAACATCGCCAATAATGTTTAAGATTTCAGCATTTCCATCATTACCGCTACGGCGTTTATCTCCGATAGCTAAACCACATTTCAATCGTTGTGCTAAAGCTCGTGCTCTAGCTGTGCCTCCGGTATCAGGAGAAACTACCACTGCATTAGATAGGTCAAGATGGTTATGGAAATATCTTGAAAAAATTGGCATTGAATACAAATGATCAACAGGAATATCAAAAAAGCCCTGTATTTGATCAGAATGTAAATCCATAGCAATAATTCTATCAGCACCTGCTGTGGTAAGTAGGTTTGCAATAAGTTTTGCTGAGATCGGTACACCGTTTTGATCTTTTTTATCACTTCTTGCATATCCAAAATATGGCATGACACAAGTTATTCTTTGGGCAGATGAACGGCGAATAGCATCTACCATAATTAACAATTCCATGACGTTGTCATTAACTGGGCGGCAGGTAGGCTGAATAACAAAAACATCAGCACCACGAACATTCTCGTTCAATTTTACAAAAGTATTATCATTCGAAAATTTAAATACTTCTATATCGCCTAAAGGAATGCCAGCAATTTTAGCAACTTCATGTGCTAATTTAGGATTTGAATTTCCTGTGAAAATTTTTAATCTAGAGTACATTTTCTTCTGAGATTTCTCCTGTGTATTCTGATGAATCTGTGGCTGATAAAGCATTTTCAAGAGCTTCTTTATATTTCTCTATGATAATGTTTTCAACTAGCTTACGGGTTTCAGTGTTTATTGGATGTGCGATATCTCTATATTCGCCATTGCTAACACGACGACTTGGCATTGCAACAAATAGACCTTTTTCACCTTCTATTACTTTGATATTGCGAATAATGAAAGCATCATCAATTACAATGTTTACGAAAGCCTTTAGTTGATTGTTTTCTCTGATAAAAACTTTTACATCTGTAATGTTCATCTTGTACTCCTTTGGGTTTTAGTAACGTAATTCCAATATTTTTTTTCACTGTAGAATTTAGAAAATTCTTTTACCGTAGCTTCGTCGGGACAAAATGCAATAATTGTAGCTCCGCTACCCGATAAGATAGCATTCTGTGCACCATTGTTTTTCAAATATGATATTATTTCTTTGATCTCTGTGTATTTATTAGAAATTCCTTCTTCCAATGCATTAAAACAAAATGTTGGATCAGGATTTTCCAATAATTTCTGCCATCCCATGTGCGGCGGTTTTGAGTAATTAGCAAGTTGATATGCTTCTTTACTACTAATACCAAACCCGGGATTAACCAAAAAAATATTACTTAAATCGATAGGTGGTATCGAAGATACTTGTTCTCCTCTACCTATTCCCATTTGGCAACCACCTTCTAAAAAGAAATTTATATCGCTTCCTAAACTAGATGCAATTTCATGCATTTCATCAGAATTAATATTTAGATCCCATATTGAAGATAATGCCTTAATAGTAGCAGCAGCATTACTGCTACCTCCACCAAGACCGGCTGCAATAGGTATATTTTTTTTTAGTTCTACTTCCACTCCAGAACTCACTTTATATCTATCTTTTATTAAGATCGCGACCTTATAAATTAAATTATCTTTGGTACTTACAAAGTCTTTGTTTGTCAAAATCGTGACATCATCTTTTTTTGTCAAAGTAAAATTAATCTCATCAAAAAGATCAATTTCACTAAATATGCTACGAATATTATGATAGCCATCCGGTCTTTTCCCTAATATATCTAAGAATAGATTAATCTTAGCGTAGCTTTTTATTTTTTGTTTCTTCATTTCCATAATAATAATAGTAATAGTAATTATACTCGTAGCTGCTGTAATATTTTTGTGGATTTATACCATTGATAATAGCTCCGGCAGTTGTTACGCCAACATTTTCCAACAGCTCTTTTGTACGCTTAACAACTTTTTTATCTGCCTGACCAACGCGAACAGTGATATTAACAAGGTCAACTTTTTTGGCTAAAATCATTGAATCTGTTACAGCAATAACAGGAGGGGCATCAAGTAAAATATAATCATATTTTTCTTTTAGAATATCTAATACTTCATCCATTCTTTTGGATGAGATTAATTCTGATGGATTTGGTGGAACATGACCACTGGTAATAAGATCAAGGTTTTTAATTTTAGATGATCTAATAATAGAATCTATTTTCACTGTTTTATCCATTAAGAAATCACTCATTCCATTATCTTTTTCTAAACCAAACATTTTATGAACCATTGGACGTCTTAAATCCAAATCTAATAATATAACTTTTGCATCCATTTGAGCTAAAGCTGTTGCAAGATTTGCTTGGGTTGTAGATTTACCTTCTTTTGGTCCGGAACTAGTTATCAATATTGCATTAGATTTTGATAAATCCAATTTTGCTAAGATATTAGTTCTAAGAATTCTAAACGATTCAGATGCAGAAGACTTTGGAGAGTAATTAGTAACAAGTCTCGCTTCTATTTGATTCTTGATTTGGATAAGTTTCTCTTTTTCGGAATCTTTTGCTAATTTTATTTGATTTTCTAGTTCATCCAATTCAGAATCTGGTTTATGAATATAAGGAATTGTTCCTAGTACTTTAAAACCAATAAATTTTCTAACATCATCAAATGTTCTTATTTTTGAATCGAGTGAATGGAGCAATAAAGCAACACCAAATCCCATTCCGGCTCCTAATACAATAGCAATAAGCATATTCATTTTCTTATTAGGACTAATTGGATTTTGGGGTGTAAGAGCTTCTTCGATAATTCTAACATTACCTATTTTAGATTTTTCTACAATTTTAGCATCTTCAAATTTCTCAATAAGCATAGAATAAATTTTCTCATTAATTGAAAAATTTCTTGTTAAGCGAGCCAGTTCAACTTCGGTATCAGGCAAACGAGCCATTGATGTGTTGTAATCTTCAACAGCTTCTTTAAGACTTCTAACTTTAGCAGAAAGAATATTTTCTTCAATCTTAGCTTTGGCTATATCACTTATCAGTTCCGCACGATATTTAAGAGGATCGGAAGATCCTGCTTTTATCTTAGTGATGCGATCAATTTCAGTGGATAATTTTGCTTTTGCACTTTCGATTGCATTTTTTAATTCGATTAATTGAGGGTGATCTTTTGAATAACCTGATTTAGTTAAGTAATTCACGTATGATCTTTGATTTTCGACAATTTCAGACTTTAGCTGTTCAAGTAAAGGAGTTGATAAAATTGTATTTACATCAGACACCACTTTATCTTGTTTTTCGAGTTCTTTTTCCAAAAAAAGCAAATGTTCTTTTGCGACGCTATATTCTGCAGTTGCACCAGACAAATTTGCTTCCATATCAGAAGATTTTTCTATTAATGCTTGTGTCTCTTCAGAAAGTAATGATATACTATGTTCTATTTTATAAGAACGAAGATCTTCTTCAGCTATTCTTAGTCTTCTGTCAGCTTCTTCAAGTTGAGCTTCCAGAAATTCTCTCGCTGTGCGGAAAGCTGTACGTGCATAGTTAGTGTCTTGTTCTTGTAAAGCATAAACTATTGCATTGGCAGCAGCTCTGGCTTCTTCAGGATTTGTCGATTTGAAATTTACGATAAGAACATCTGCTTCACGTTCTGTTTCAACTTCTAAGTGGGTACTTAAATAACCGGTAGGATTTCCATTCTCCAGATGTGCAATTGGGAAAGAATCATAATATTTGTCACGTTTTAAAATTTCATGTACTGCCGCTAAAACAGGGCGACTTTTAAGGATTTGAATCTTATTATTTATTGAAGACTGTTGTTTCCCAAAAGATCCTAAAATCATATTTTCTGACATATTTTCTTCAATTAAAATTTTTGAAGTTGCTTTATAAATGCGAGGAGCTTTGGCTGTGTAAACTATCGCAACGATAAAAACAGTTATAAAAATCGATAAAACCAGCCATTTATATCTTATGATTACATTTATGTAATCAGTTAAATTTATCTCTTGTTCATCATGAAATTCTTGATATATTTCTTCCATATTTGTCCTACTTTTAGTTATTTATTGATGTAATTGTTGTGTAAACACTTAATATAATTGCAATTTCAGAGAGAAATTTTGTAGCTTTTGTGAAAGCATAATAAAATGAACCAGCCAAAATTACAGTATCTCCGGGCTTAATGACAGGAATCAAATTACTATCCCCAGTCTGCATATATTTTTCCAAATCGACCATTATAACTTTTTCTCCTTCCAATGTCGGACGGATAATTCTTACTTTTGATAGTTTGGCATTTTCTGTAGGTCCTCCGGCTGATGATAAAAGAGTTAGTAAATCGGTATCATCCGGAACAATATACAACCCCGGTTTTTTTACTTGTCCCCAAATATAAGCCCTGATTTTCAATTGTTCAGTACCCTGTAAAGTTCCGGAATATTGATAGATTGAAGCCGTAGAGCTATTAATCGTAGGAGTACTATTTTGTGCAAATAGACTTACCCCCAAAATCATAGTAACAAAAAATAACAGTAAAAATTTCTTCATATATTCTCCTAATAATTAGTTTCTCTAAAAATTTAGTTTATCGAGATAAGTCAAGATTTAAGGAAACAAATCTTGAAATATTTTTTTTGTTGGATGAAAATATCACATTATGGAAATTACTCTTTCTTCAGATTCAGCACCAGCAGGAATAGAATAAATATTACCATTAATCGGCGTGCTGGTAGTAGGATATCCAAAAGCATCTATTCGGAAAATATAATCTCCACTTGGAATATCTCCTCCATTATATTGAATATTAGTATCTTCCAGATCTAATGGTTGATAACTCCATAGTATTTCGCGCTCTTCATTGAAGAGTAAAATTCTGTAATATCGAGCATCGCTTTCTTCCCATATAAAATGTACATCGTGTATCGATTCATATTCAGCAAGATCTAAGGGAGCTTGGATTCTTGGTTTTTCTAATAATCGATAGCAAACAGTATCGGAAAGAGTTGAATTACCGGAAGTGTCAAAAGCTTCGATAAAATAAAACCAATTTTTATTAGTTACATAATATTCTCCCCCGAAATCATCTTTATAATAATCTGTTCCCGTGTATGGGAAACTATCTACGATTGATGTGAAGTATAATGAATCTGCTAAATAAGCTTGTTCGGAGAATCTATGAATTCTTAGATAATCAATATCATTGTCGAGTAGATGTTCCCAAGCTATTTTAATTTTATCACCATCGCTAACAGCATCGATTCCATTTTCTTCAATCTCAGTATCTTGATAAAAACTGTAATTTGAAATGCCATTGTAAGTATCTCCCGAATCACCTAAATGTTGAATCATAGTAGGCTTTTCCGGAGGAATTTTATCAACTCCCAAACTTTCTTTGCCAACACAGGCAAAAAGCAATATTGATAAGATAATTGTAATTAGTATATTTTTCATTTATCACTCCTTAAAAATTAACCCTTAATCCAACTCGGTTAGTATTTCCGAGATCGCTAGTTATAAATGCATAATCGATAGAAAAATCATAAAATTTTACTGATGCTCCGGCAGAAAGATTATTGCTTTGTCCGTCAATTCTATTAATCTGATACCCAAATCGCATGGAAGCTTTATCGGAGTATGTAAATTCTGTTCCAAAATGAACTGTTCTTTCATAAACTAAATCTAAATCAGAAGCAAATAACCATGTGCTGCTTATTTTAGGAATATCTTGAGTGTATGCAATGGCAATTTTAGTGTTTGCCAGAACTTTATCTTCTCGTTGAGAAGTTGTTTCCCAAGAGATAGTTGTCCCGCCAATATCCTGAAAATTCATTCCTAAGGCAAAATCCCCTAACCAAGTATAATCGAACACATCAGAAAGGTCTGTTCTTGCTAAATAAGAAAAATCAAATCCTGCTCCTGTTGCCATAGTAGTATCGATTTTTCTTTTTATATATTTGATATTTCCGCCGAAATAAAAATCAAATGGTATTTTGAAAAATAACCAACCTAAGTTTACATCATAATGGATATGTTTTGAAAATGCAATTTGAATTAAATTATCTGAACTTGAAAATTCACCAGCCGGTTGACCGGAAAGGTTTAACCAAGGGAAAACAGCTCTTTGATCAACTGTTCCAACAAGTTCAGATTCAGGGAAATATGGTATATCATCAATCGATAAGCGTGTCCAATTCAAACCAATTGTAACTTTGTTTGGCAATGGCTGGCAGATAGAGACGTTATCATATGTTGCCAGATCTTTGTAAAGATAACCACGCATTAAGCTGATTTCAGTGTTTCTTATTTGGGCAATGCCGGCAGCATTCCAATATATTGCGCTAGCGTCATCTGCAATTGCTGCAAAAGTTCCACTCATTCCGAGAGCTCGAACTCCGGAGCCGATAACCATAAAATCACCTGCGTAGCTTCCAGCAAAAAGTGAAATAGCAGATATTATGAGCAAAGTTGATATTAATATTTTTTTCATTTTTTGCCTCTCTATTTAAGTATTGCCATTTTCATGGTTTTAGTAATTTTCTTATTACCTTTTTTAGCTGTAAGCTTGTAGAAATAAACTCCATTTGCCAGCGGATAGCCTTTGTCATCTCTGCAATCCCAACCATAAAGGGTTCTTGGATATTCATGATATCCAATAGTGGGGGAGAGCTCATCAAAGGTTTTTACCAATCTACCACTTACTGTATAAATTTTAAGTTCGATAGTATCAGCATCATCTGTAAGAACATAGGTAAATCTTGTTCTGCCTTCATTTACAGGATTTTCCGTCTGACTTTTTACAGGATTAGGATAATTTGCTACATTAATAAGATCAAATTGTGTATTTACTGTGAACTGAATTTCATGAGAAACTAAATTTCCATTTACATCAGTACAATCAACGGTTAGATAGTGCTCACCTTCAGGTAAGTCTAACTGATATTTTATTGGAATATGTGTTAGATTACCTTTACGGGCAGTGATATTATAATCACTTTCATCTAATGGTGTGCTATTGGCATTTAGGAATAATTGGACTTTATTATCGAAAAGATCAATTCCATTTGCGTCGGATAATACCATGCTTATGATTCCATTATGAGCAACATAACCTCCGTAAGTAAATTCTTGACCTTCCACATTAGCTTCTACGTATGGAGCATTTAAATCATTATTTTGGAATAAAGCATATGTTCCTACTCTATTAACGTTTACTGTTACAAAATCATTTTCAGTACTAATATTGCCACCTAAAGAAATCCATTTTTCAAAATTGTTCTCCCATCTATAAATTTTGAAATTCTCTGAATTTTCATGTTGTTGGGTAAGTGAATCATTTGAACAGTAATAGAATTTTAGATTAATCGATTTTCCATCTGCAAAATGTCCTAATGTATCTGCCAAAGCATTTGGATTTAAGCAACTGATATTGTATGCAACAGATTGTTGAAGAGAGTCTGATAGCAATATTTTTGAAATATCAGGTTGATTTAGCGGTTCCAAGTTGCCATAATTTTCCAAAGAAAAAACGCTATTTTCATTTAGAAGATTATTTGGGAAAGTGATTACAAGGTTGCTGTCTTGACTAGTTATTTCAGTTTCTGCCAATCCTGCTTCAAATAGATTAAATTCGAGAAAACCAGTATATAATGTATTATTGGCATAATAATTTGGTTCAGAAAATAATCTATTTTCATTAATTGTAGCTTTGAATTTTATTTCTTCGGTATAAAGCGGTAAATTAATTTCAAACCATTTACTTTCATAAGGCGCAAGTGGCTCAATTTGAAGAGAATCAACAATAGAATAAGTGGAACTTTCATTATTATATCTGTACAATCTAAGATAAGTAGTAGGAGAATATTGCTGGCCTATGTTTCCAATAAAAGTTTTAAAAGTAGGATAATTATCATTCGCTGCGATTTCATAATATTGGAAATAAATATCCGGCATTTGAATTTGGTAATTATATCTTAAAGTCTCATCACTTTCATCATTGGTATAATTTACTACGAAATAATACCTTACTATGCTACTGTTATGATAATCTATTTCATCAATTGTTTTATAAGAGATTCCGCTTATTAATTCCATATTATAACTTGCGATTGGGATTTCTGAATTATCATCATCATCTAAGATATAAGTTATAAGTAAGATACTTTCGATATCTTCATCTGTGATGAAATCAGCATAGACAACTACTGAATCCTGAGCTGTAGGATTTTCCGGAGAAATATGGATATTTTGAACATTTGCTGTTCCTACGGTAAAATCTGCTTTCCCAATTATTTCTCGATTTGCTCCGTAAGCAAAAAGTTTCATTGTATTTAATGATGCATCACTGTCGGGTGAAATTTGATATTGTGTATTTACATTCGTTGAAATTACTCCGTCAACAGCAGCTGTTGAAATTGGAAAGTAAGAATTTAAACTTAATTGCGCATCATTTTCATCATAAATAACATATCTTCCCATGAAAATATCATCATCAACCGGTGTAGAGGCTTGCAATATTTCACCTGCTTCAAGGTGAGAATCAGAGAGCTCTATGTTATCGATAATATCAGGTGTGATAATATTTGCCATATTATCACCAAGTAGAACACCGCATTGAACTAAAGCGTGATTTGTGCTGGAGTAAGGATTATCAGCATAAAAGCGTGCTTTAGCATAATCTGTTATGTAACCGATATTCCCAAGTTTAAGATCAAAAATAGCTTGGTTCATATATCCAGCAATGTTTTCATCAGCCTCTGCATAACCATAACCGGTAAAACCAAAATGTGCTATTGCTCCTTTATTTCCTAGTAGTGTAAGCTCTTCGCCGATACAAGAACTTTGGCGATAATTAAAAGCAGAACCATAGCAGGCAAAAGAAGCGAAAAATGGGTAATTATCATTATTAAATGTATTTATATCAGCTATATTTAATAAATTGTAATCAGCCCAAACATGACCACCACCGTGTCCCATAAATTGAACAAAGGTTGTGCCATCATTAATTGCTTGAATTAGTGAGGTTGTATTTCCCGCATATTCTGCCGGAAGATTATCAACATTGCAATAAACTCGATTAATTTTATATTCACGTGGAATAAATTGTTCTCTAATTCGTTCACTTTGCAGGGCAAAAAAAGTTCCTTCGTCGGGATTACCACCGGCAGCCATAGTAACGCTACCATGCCACATATCGTTAAAATTTGGATTTTCTAAATAATTTTGAGATTTTTCAACAATGGGTGTAATTTGATTTTCATCCCAAACGCTTATTCTTGAAACAGAAACATCTGAAATCATATCATCTCCTACAATACAGCCCACCCAGTTGTCACTTGCAATAGCTCCACTTTTTATAGCCCAAATCTTTTTGAATGGTATGAGATTATACCTCCTATCCGGAGAATCATCTCTCTCATCATTTAAACCATCTCCTAAAAGAAGAACATGCGTAAGTTGTGGTTCTGCCCAATTATTGTAAGCATAACTAATAAAATCCTTTATCGATTCAATTGAGCGGATGCCAAAATTAAACTCATCAAAAATATCTTCTATTGAAACTATTTTAGTAGGAATACCTTCAGTTTCACGAAGGTCTTTCAGCATCAAAGTTCCTTCATTTTTTGCAAAATCACTGGTTGTGATAATGACATATTGAGCGGAATTCTCGGGAGATTTAAGATTTGATGGCAAATCTGGAATAATTGATTTTGGTTTCTTTTTCATATTTTCCGTTACAGCGATGTATTCATAATCAGGCGCTATTATGCTGTCTTGGAAAGTAACTTTAAATGGAGGTAATCCATCAGCTGTAAAAGATGTAATTTGAGGATTTTCAAAGTATGAAGATCCCACTTTGTAAACGCTGATATCATTTTCGGAGAAATTATCTATCTCAAATTGATACAATCCCAAAGGTTTATTTGATGGTTTTGTGAATTTAATATAATCGGTGTCAGTTTTGTATTCACGCCAATATTTAAGTTCAATGTAATCTAATAAAACCTGTGCTACCGGAACACCTTCCACACCGGGTAAACTTACGTAAAGTTCATTTATTCCATTATGCAGCTGAGAATTTGCCAAAGGTGAGTCATTTTCAATAACCACCTCTTTTTGTCCTGCCCAAGTTTTGCTTCCAATTAATGAACTATTTAATCTTACAATTGCGTTATGGTTTATTTGATTGGGATTATCATTAATGTATGTAAGACCAAAAAGAACTACTTTTGCATTAAATTTTCTAAGATTACTGTCATGTGGATATTGTAAATCGATGGGGAATATTTTAAGGTCAGGTGCATCGATTTTATCCCAAAACCATAAATCCTCTCGATAATAATTTTGATCCAGAGAAAACTGAAAGCCAAGCGCTGAGTAGTCGTTTTGTTTTTCAAAATGAACTGTTTGCTCAAAAGATCTTGGAACTGTGTAATTTGATGGATCAGAGTTTTGAATACCACCATTTTCCACAGCCATACGGCTGGCAATATGATCGATAATTTTTAACTGATATGTGTTTTCGTTGGTGTAATCATCATAATAGGAAATTTCACCATGATGTTGTTCACCAAAAAATTCAAAATAATCATCAATATCAAAAGAACCGTCATTTTCTCCGACGAATCTGATGGGAACGGAA
>JAMOPB010000057.1 GCA_027064945.1 Candidatus Cloacimonadota bacterium | reverse complement strand
TGTTGTGGACGATGATAAATAAATAAGAAATTGTCGATAAGATAAAAAGCAATCGATCATTAATTTGGTTGATTGCTTTTTTGTTTTTTCAATATCAACAATCGCTTGACTGTAAGCCCTCTCTGATAATCTTCTGCAAAAAAAATATTAAGGATAGGTTGATGAATCGTTACAAACTGAGCTGCTTCTTTCTTTTTCTGTTATTTCTTTTTGGGATTCCGAATATAATCTTTGCTTATAATATCTATTCACCATTATATAAACAGCAGCATATCTATGCTGATTCAATAAATTATAAATTTAAAATCAAAGCCAAAATCTTACAAAATTCTCTTCAGGTTTTTGATCAATCCGATACTCTATTAACTGATGAATATTATTCTTACCAAGCAGATTCAAAAGAAATCATATTTTCTGTTTATCCAAAAAATTATATCGTGCGTTATGCGGTTTTCCCAAAAAATCTTGAAAAGAAAATAGCAAATTTCACTGAGATTGATTTTGCCGATTCCACTCAAATTATCAAAGCAAAGCAGAAAAGATTATTTTTCAATTATGATCCCAATCTTAGAATTAGTGGTAATAAAACGATTGCAATTTCTATAGCTAATAATGCTGATTTTAAATTAGAACAATCTTTGTTTTTGAAAATTGACGGAGAGCTAAGCAAAAATCTTTTCATCACAGCTCAACTTACGGATAGCCAATCGCCTATCACTCCGGAAGGAGATTCCAGAGAGTTAAGTAACCTTGATAATGTGTTCCTAAAACTATATGGTAAGCAATATGAACTAGCTTTTGGCGATTTGGAGATGCAATTACCAAAGACTAAATTTGTAGATTATCAGCCAAAGTTTGAAGGTTTCAAAGCCGGTTGGTTTCCTGAAAACAAATATAGCGGAGCTTTGGCAATTTCCAAAGGTGAAAGACAAACTGTGAATATTTCAGGACAGGAAGCAAAACAGGGACCATATTTTTTATCTGAAGAATTTGAAGACGGAATAAAAGTAGTTCCCGGAAGTGAAAAATTATATCTTGATGGTTCGCTAATGCAGCGTGGTGATGATTATACAATCGATTATAGTGAAGGAAGTGTAACCTTTTCTTCCAAACATTTTATTAATGCAAATTCGCAAATCAGGGTTAATTTCCAAGCATCCAGCGAAGATTTCAGGCAAAATCTTTATTTAGCAGGAACAGAAATTAATATTACCGATAAAATTCTTGTAAAAAGCAGCTTGGTTTATCAAGTGGATGACAAAGAAAATCCTTTGAATATCTCATTTTTGGAAGGTGATAAAGATTCTTTAGCTTTGGGCGGTGATTTCACTGTGTGGGGTAATGGAGCTGTAGGTAGTGATGATGGAAATTATTTACTTTCTGAAGAAGGATATTTTATCTATGTTGGTGATGATGAAGATCTGCAAGGAACGCATAACATTATTTTTACACTTGTTGAAAATGGAGATTATAATTTGGATTCTTCGGGAGATTTTTATATTTATGTTGGGGAAGGATTGGGAAATTATCTGCCAATAAGAAAATTACCAAAGCCGGAAAACCTTCAGAATTATGATTTGAATGTGTATTATGAAATGCCCGATGTTGATTTTTATGCGGAAACTTTACTTTCCAATAAAGATAAAAATACATTTTCCAAACTTGATGATGACGATAATTTCGGATTTGGTCTTGCTTCAGGTGTAGCACTCCATCCGGATTATGATAAGATAAAACCCTATTTAAATCTCGATTATCACTTTATCAGCGATAATTTTAATCCGATATCAGAATTAAATGATGCAATTTCTGCTTATGAGCTTACCACACTTCCCGATAGTTTGAAGCAACACAAAATCTCTTCCGATTTATCTTTTGAAATTGGTAAATATTGGAATCCGAGAATTTTTTATAGCGGAGTAATCGCAGATTATGTTGAACAAAATTATTGGGGATTTTCCAACCTGATAAAGCAGACAAAACTAACTCCGAAATTTTATTATCGCTGGTTTGAAAATTCTACAGAGTATGATGAGGATTATTATATCGATATAAATCAGTATAATTTCCTTACTGAATATAAATGGGAAAATTATTCATTTTCTACAGAAATTAAAGATAGGGAAGATGTAAATAAGTTGGGTGATAATGAATTAGGAACGCGTAAAAAAGATATGCAAGTATCATTTGATACGCATAGGGAAAATAAATTTACCGGAGAAATATTTTACAAATATGAAACATTAGATTCATTGAAAACTACTTGGAAAGAGGAATCGAAGGTTGATAATTACGGGATTAATAGTTTCATCAAAACAAAGATAAGTGAAACTGAATTGAATTTTGCTCAAAGACGTATAAATACAGATTCAACGACAGTTTATAATATGGCGGAAATTTCTAATAGATTTTCGATTTTTCAAAATTCCGTAGATTTTACAGCTGATTATTCTCTTCAAAACTTGCAGTTTTATCCTAAAATAATTGAATTGGAATTTGTGGGAAGTGAGTTGGGGATTTATGATAGTTTGGGTGTAATTGATGATGATGGCGAATATGATTATATAGTACAATCAATCGATTATGATAATCCGCAGTTAAGCACAGAAGTTAGCGCTGATTTCAGATTAAATCTAAAACCGCAGATAATTACGAAAACTTATTTGGAAAGGTTTAAGTATGAAGCATATTGGTCGATTACAGAAAATTCTCAAACTTCCGATAAAACAAAATTGTATTTTTTGGATAATGAAATTACTATGAATGATGGAACTACTATTTTTGGGAAAAATACCAATCGCAATACGCTTTGGTATAATCTTATAAAAAAAATCGTAACTTTGAAAATGGAAACTAATAAGATAGATATTTTGGATAATCGTTATCAAATTTCAGAGAAAAATAAAGTGGATGATATATCTTTCAGTGCGGACTTGAACTTATCTGCAAAAAGTAGAATCAAATTGGAATATGAAAACAGGATTGAGAGTGAGAGCCGATTGAACAGCGAATCTGACCAAGATTCCTACTCTTTTGATATGCGTTATCGTTTAACAAAAGATTTAACGTGGCATTCTGTTTTAGCTTATCATGATGATTTTGGCAGTGAATCGGAATTGGATTATACAAATAGCACTATCGAGTGTAAGAATGATTTCACTTTTTTTTGGAATAGGAAATATCGCTTGATCGGTAAATTTAATTATAAGCGAAACAAACGAGAAGGAGCGCAATCGAATGCTTATTTGGATAGGAATAATGGAAATGCGTTTAATTGGGATCTATTTTTGAACTATCGTATTAATGAATACACTTATGCCTCGATTAAATATCAAGGTGATAAAAATCCTGAACTTGATACAGTACATAAATTTTCTGTTGAAATGAAAGCAGAATTTTAGATTATTGACATATATCTTGTTTTGGAAAATGTGATTATGTAAATTTTTTAATTAAGGAGATTTTATGGATTATATAAAATTGGCATTGGATAATGCAGAAAAAATATTAACGATTTTTAAATCTGAAGAAAAGAATATTGAAATTATCCAAGCGATGACTGATAAAATTGTTCAAGCTTTCCGTTCCGGCAATAAAATTATCATTTGCGGGAATGGTGGAAGTGCAACTGATGCGATGCATTTTGCCGAAGAATTTACCGGTAAATTTCGTAACGAACGAATAGCTTTGCCTGTTATAGCACTTTCCGATCCATCTCATATCACTTGCGTTGGAAATGATTATGGTTTTGATAAAATTTTTTTACGTGGAGTAGAAGCTTTTGG
>JAMOPB010000056.1 GCA_027064945.1 Candidatus Cloacimonadota bacterium | reverse complement strand
GATAAAATCGTCTTTGCTAATTCCACTTGGTCAGATGCTGTAGCTGGCCCTATTATTTCAGAATAAATTTTCTCTGTGGATTGTACTAACCACAAACGCTGTCCACCGGCAACGTAAGGCAATTTTGAGATAACATTTAAGCTATTGGCATTACGTTTTATTACTTTTTCTCCGGTAGAAAAAAAAGAGCCGGCTGGCACTAAAACTTTTGGTTTATAGTGCCCACCGACTAAATCTATATCTTCTCCATCGCGACCTGTAGTAATAATACCGATTTTTCTATCTGCATATTTACTAACGATCCAATTTAAAAATGTAGTTTTCCCGGCATTTTTAGATAGTCCCACAATAGCTGCAATTTTCCAATTAGTTCCAAGCTTTTGCAAAAAATGCTGTCTCATACATTTCCTTAATTATTGGTTAAGAGAGATTATTTCTTTGTTCGATAAGATCTTTTTGTTTCCGGGCCGAAAGAAATTTCTTCCCCACGGAAAAGTTTCATAATACCTTCATTTGATTTATTAGATTCTTTACAGAATCCGGAATATTTTGATAAATCTTGAGTTACATAATCCGGTTCTGTGTAAGTTGTAATAACACCTTCATAATTTCTTAAAATTATTTTTCCCGGCATTTGAGAAATTATATAATTTGGCTGAACAGGGATTTTTCCTCCACCGCCCGGTGCATCAACAACAAAAGTTGGAACAGCAAAACCGGAAGTGTGTCCGCGTAAAGATTCGATAATTTCGATACCTTTTGAAACAGGTGTTCTGAAATGTCCGATTCCAACAGAAAGATCACATTGATAGATGTAATAAGGTCTTACTCTGTTCTCAACCAATCTGTGAACAAGATTTTTCATCACATCTACGTTATCATTAATTCCTCTTAAAAGAACAGTTTGATTACCTAAAACTATTCCGGCATTTGCAAGTTTTGCCAAAGCTGCTTTTGCTTCTGGAGTCATTTCATTTGGATGATTAAAGTGTGTATTTAACCAAATTGGAGGATATTTTTTCAACATTTCAATAAGTTCATCATCAACTCTTTGAGGCAAAACAACAGGAATACGTGAACCGATTCTGATTATTTCTACATGATCGATTTCATATAATTTTCCAATAATCTCATCTAATCTTTTTGTTGAAAGAGTTAATGGATCTCCACCGCTGAGTAATACATCCCTAACTTCTTCATGCTCTTTAATATATTCGATTGCTCTTTCAATTTGGCTCATTGGCATTGCAGCGTCAGTTTCGCCTGCTTTACGTCTTCTTGTGCAATGACGGCAATACATAGAACATTGGTCTGTTAAAAGAAACAAAACTCTGTCCGGATATCTGTGAGTAAGTCCGGGAACAGGAGAATCAGCATCTTCATGAAGCGGATCATCGATATCTGAAGCTGAAATCATTGCTTCAAATATTTTCGGGATTGCTTGCATTCTTACAGGATCATTTGGATCATTATTATCAATAATTGAAAGATAATAAGGAGTAATTGCCATTCTAAAAGAAAAATTATTATCTTTAAAAACAGCTTCTTCTTCTTCTGATAGAGTAATATATTTTTTTAATTGTTCAACATTTTGGATACGATTTCTTATTTGCCAATGCCAATCGTTCCAATCTTTTTCAGATACATTTTTTTTTATATCTTCTAATGCCATATTTTACCATCCTTTCATAAAAAAGTAGGATAGCAAAACGCTACCCTACTATATATAATTTATATTAATTATTCGGTGTATCTTTCTTTGAAGATTTCCATCAATTTTTCATTACGTCTTAATAAATCTAATGAAATCATAGCATGATTATGAGCGTAGCCATTTCCTAAAATCATATCAACATCAGCTCCGATACCTTCAGCACCCAAAGCTGCTTTTGTGAATGATGTAGCCATACTAAAGAAATAAACAATACCACGATCTTTACAAGCCATAATTGAAGCCATTTCTGTATTATCTACATTTACTACATTGATTACTACATCAGCCATTTCACCATTTGTAGCTGATTTAACCATCTCTTCCACTGCAATTGCATCTGTTGCATCAGCAATAAGAACCTCATCACAACCTGTTTCTATACAAGTTTGAACATAATCTTCTTTTCTTACAATACCAATCACATTACCGGAAACACCAGCACGCTCTTTTGCCACTGCATTACAAAGAACTCCTGATTTACCATTAGCACCTAAGATAACAACATTATCGCCTGGCTTTACTAATCTCTCTACCTGTGCCGGAGCACCTGCCACATCAAGAACAGAAAGCGCTAAATTCTCATCCATATCATCCGGTAATTTTGCATAGATTCCTGAGCTGAAAAGAATTGCTTCACCTTCGATTTCTGCTTGGTCTTTATCTAATAAAACTCTTTTTACTTTTTTTACTTTAAGAGGAGTAAGTGAGAGTGAAACTAAAGTGGCAATTTTATCGCCAACTTTTACTTCATCTTTCATTTCAAAATTTGGTCCGATTTCTTTAACTATACCAATCAGCATTCCACCGGAACCGGTATCTTCATTCTTATGTTTTCCTGTTCTTTCTGTTAGATCAATAATATGATCTGCAAAAGCTTGCTCTAAATTCTCAGGATTTTGTTTTTCTAATTTAGTCTTGATTTGATGAAAAGATGCTGAGTCGATATTTAATCTAATCACATCGATTAACATTTCGTTATCCCATATTTCAGACATATCATTATTAACCACTCTTGCCGGTTGTGGTAAAACACCAATAGGTTCAATTACACGGTGTGTTCCGTATCTGCTTCCGCCAGTTTTCATTCATTCCTCCAAACTATTTTATTTTATTTTAATTAATCCAAATTTAATATAGCTATTTTAATGTCAACCTTATTCAACGACTGTATATAACTAGTTTTAAATTTAGGGATTTATTACTCTTTTTTAGGAAAATATTCCTTTTCCGATAGCCATCGATTTACTCTCATAAATTAGATTTATTTTCTCTGTCATTTGATATATTTAGCAAAAAAAAATATATTTTTACAGACTCAGTATAGTTGACACAAATAACATTAAAATATTATGAGACTTCATTATAATACCAAAATATTAGGAAAAATCGATGAAAAAAAAAATTAATTTAACTGAAGGAAGTATCTTTCTTAATCTTATCAAATTAGCGTTACCAATTATGGCGACCTCTTTTGTGCAGATGACTTATAATATGACCGATATGCTTTGGCTTGGTCGAGCAGGAAGCAATCAAGTGGCTGCAGCAGGAACTGCCGGTTTTTTTGTATGGTTGGGATTTGCTTTTATCTTAATCTCCAAAATTGGCGCCGAAGTAGGAGTAGCTCAAGCTACCGGACGAAATGATGACCTTGGAGCTAGAGATTTTGCTAGGAATTCTATCCAAATAAACATTTTTCTAGCAATACTTTACGGAACTTTCATTTTCATTTTCCGTAAACAGATGATAGATTTTTTCCATATAGAAGATGCAGAAGTAGTTAGAATGTCTGTAGGATATTTAACTACTGTTACTTATGGAATATTATTTATGTTCATAAACCCTGTATTTTCCGGAATATATAATGGGTTGGGAGATAGCAAAACTCCTTTTTATGTTAATACTATCGGTTTAGTTTTCAACATTATTTTAGACCCGATCTTAATTTTCGGATTCGCCGGAATTCCTGCTTTAGGAGTACAAGGTGCAGCAATTGCAACGGTTTTATCACAACTACTTGTTACCTTAATTTTCGTTCTTCTTATTTGGGGAAAAAGATCTCCATTTAGTGAATTCCACTTACTTGTAAAACCAATGAGAAACGTCTGCTCTCAGATATTCAAATTTGGTTCTCCAGTTGCTTTGCAATCAGGTCTTTTTTCAATATTTGCAATAATAATAGGAAGAATCATCGCACATTGGGGACCAATACCTATTGCTGTCCAGAAGGTAGGATCTCAAATTGAAGCTATATCGTGGATGACAGCTAGTGGTTTTTCTACAGCTTTGAGTAGCTATGTAGGTCAAAATTATGGTGCAAAAAAATGGGATAGGATTTGGAAAGGATATGTGGCAGGAATTTCTGCTGTATCAGTTGTTGGTGTTCTTGCTTCTCTGCTTCTGATTTTCTTTGCTGAACCCATTTTTAAACTTTTCATACCGGAACAGGAAGCGATTAGGCAAGGTGCTATCTATTTAAGAATATTAGGAATATCTCAGCTTTTTATGTGCTTGGAAATAACTACTGCCGGAGCTTTTAACGGATTAGGAAAAACCGTTCCACCATCAATTGTAAGTATAATTTTCACCGGAGCACGTATTCCTGCAGCTATAATTTTGTCTTCTTCCGCTTTATTAGGTTTGTCCGGAGTTTGGTGGAGCATTAGTGCTTCAAGTATTTTCAAAGGAATAATTTTAGTAATTTGGTTTATGATCTATTTGAAGAAACATCCGACTATTATTGGGCCAAGAATTATCGGTAAAACAATTTTCAAATGGGATCTTCGCTACCTGCGAGACAAGCGCGGAATTAGTGGTAGAGCTTAAATTACCCGAAGGAAAATATTATGCTTAAAGCCTGTAATCGCAGGCTTTTTTTTATTGCATTTTCTTTTCATATCAACTTTCTCAATTTAAATGCATGATTTGTTTTATTCCTATTACTGCTATAAATTAATTGGATATGGAACAAATATAAAATCTTGTGAGCATAATTTTCAAAAAATTCCGGCAAATAAAAAAGAGCCTAGAAAAATTCCAGACTCTTTAATTATTTAATACGCTTCAGATTATTTTGCTAAATCTTCAGCTTTGATATCTTTGTTATCTACTTTAGCAGTTGCTTCTACAAGCTCGATAATAGCCATTGGCGCACTATCGCCACGACGGTATCCATTTTTAAGAACTCTAGTATAACCACCTTCTCTATTTGCATAGCCAGGTGCGATTTCATCAAAAACCTTTTTTACAAGGTCTTTATTTTGTAAAACTCTGAATGCGAGTCTTCTATGATGAAGAGTTCCTTTCTTGCCGTAAGTAATAACTCTTTCAGTTAGTCCTCTGATCTCTTTTGCTTTAGCCACAGTAGTATTAATTCTACCATGATCCAAGAGAGACACAACTAGGTTTTTGAGCATAAGGTCACGATGTCCCTTTTCTCTACCGAATTTTCTTCCACTTACTCTATGTCTCATAATCCTTATTTCCTCACAGTTACTTTGTTTCTAGCTTCTTCGATCTCTTTAATTTTTCCTGCAACATCATAACCCAAATGGAGTTCATATTGTTCCAATAATTCGTTAATCTCTTCTAAAGATTTCTTTCCGAAGTTTCTATATTTTAGCATCTCATTCTCATTTTTAGAGATCAGCTCACCAATCTTATCAATCTTGGCTGCAGCAAGACAATTGCTACAACGAACAGAAAGCTCAAGTTCATGTACATCTTTATTGAAAATAATCTCTAATCTTTCCAAATCGGAATCCATTTCAACCTCTTCGATATACTGTGGTTCACTTTCAAATAAAACCAAAGTATCATAGAGGTCTCGTAAGATTTTGGCTGAAAGATAAAGAGAATCTTTCGGATCAATACTTCCATCAGTATTGATCTCCATAACAAGTCTATCAAAGTCAACTTTATCACCAACACGTTGATTTTCTACTATAAAATTCACTTTTTTGATAGGAGAATAAATAGAATCTATTGGAATAACTCCAGCAGTAATTTCTTCTTCTACCTGATTTTCCGCTTTAACATAACCTCTTCCAATACCAATCCAAAGTTCCATTCTGAAATCAATATCTTCTGTCATGTTCAAAAGTAATAAATCTTTATTTATCACTTTCACATTAGCATTTTCTTGAATTTCACCAGCAGTAACAGGTCCGATGCCTTTATGTTCTAGAACTAAAACTTCCTCAGCAATCGAATCACATGTGATGACAAGTTTCTTGAGTTTTAAAATAAGATCGATATAGTCACAATCTGATCCTGGGATAGGAGCAAATTCATGATGCAATCCTTCTATCTTTACAAAGCGCACAGCAGCGCCTTGGATAGCTGAAAGCAAGACCCTTCTTAAGGTATTACCAACTGTTGTACCAAAACCAGCTTCCAAAGGTCCAATTTCAAATCTACCATAGGTAGAAGAATATGTACTCTCATCAACTTGAACTTTTTCCGGTAACTGTAACGGTTCAAGAAACTTCATATATCACTCCTATTTTTTCTATTTAGAATAGAACTCAACAATTAATCTCTCATCAATATTTACAGGAATTTGATCTCTTGCTGGAATTTCAACAAAAGTACCTTTAAAATTTTCTGCATCAAGTTCTAACCAGCTATAAGCTGCAACACCTGCACTACTTTCCATTGCGTCTTGTAATGCTGGCATTTTACGACTTTTCTCTTTCACTTCAATCACATCGCCGGGTTTGCAAAGGAAAGAAGGGATATCAACTTTCTTGCCGTTAACCTTGATATGACCATGGTTTACAAATTGTCTAGCTTGCATTCTAGTTCTAGCAAATCCTAAACGGAAAACTACATTGTCTAATCTTCTTTCTAAGAATTTCAACAAGTTTTCACCTGTAATACCTTTCATTTTATCAGCTTTTTTAAAGTAATTACGGAATTGCTTTTCCAATACACCATAAGTATAACGAAGTTTTTGCTTCTCTACTAAGTGCTCACCATAATCACTTAATCTCTTACGAAATTTTCCAGCATTTCCATGTTGTCCTGGAGGATAATTTCTTTTTTCCAGCAGTTTATCATATTTTGGACTACCGAAAATGTTCTCACCAAATCTTCTAGCGATTTTTCCTTTTGGTCCAGTAAATTTTGCCATATCTTAATTTCCTTAAACTCTTCTTGTTTTACGTGGTCTACAGCCATTATGTGGGATAGGAGTTACATCAGTAATCATAGTTACTCTCAAACCATTTGCATCTAATGCTCTAATAGCAGATTCTCTACCGCCACCAGGACCGTTCACAATCACAGATACTTTTGTGATACCCATTTCCAAGGCTGTCTTTGCTACTTCTTCTGCTGCTAATTGAGCTGCAAAAGGAGTACTCTTTTTTGAGCCTTTATAACCAATTTTACCACCACTTGACCATGTCAAAGTATTACCAGCTTTGTCTGAGATAGATACGATAGTGTTATTGAAGCTAGCGTGGATATGAGCTACACCCTCATTAAATGAAAGTTTTACTCTTTTCTTTTTGTTCTTTCTTACTTTCTTTGCCATCAATTTCTCCTATTATCTCTTACGACCTTTTCTGGTTCTTGCATTGGTATGTGTTCTTTGACCTCTACATGGAAGACTCTTTTTATGACGATCGCCACGATATGAGCCAATTTCCATCAATCTCTTGATGTCCATGATTCTTTGTGTTCTAAGTTCACCTTCAACTACATATTCTTCTTGAATCAAGTCTCTAAGTGCTTTCTCTTGTTCTACAGTTAAGTCTTTTACTCTTGTATTTTCATCAATTCCTAATTTATTTAGAATCTGCTTTGATGTTGTAAGTCCAATACCAAAAATATAGGTAAGACCGATAACTATTCTTTTATCTTTAGGTAATTCTACACCTGATATATGAGCCACTAGGGTTCCTCCTTTACCTTATTAACCCTGACGCTGTTTATGTTTAGGGTTAGTTGGACAGATAACTCTGACAACACCGTGTCTTTTAATAATTCTGCAATCTTTGCACATTGTTTTCACTGAAGCTCTTACCTTCATGATATTCTCCTATTTATAACGATATGTTATTCTTCCTCGGTTCAAATCATATGGAGATAATTCCACTTTTACTTTGTCACCCGGTAAGATACGAATGTAATACATTCTCATTTTTCCCGAGCTATGAGCAAGAATTTCATGCCCGTTTTCTAATTTCACTTTGAATTTAGTGTTTGGTAACGCTTCTGTTACCACACCTTCTACTTCAATTACGCCTTCTTTAGCCATTTTTTTTCTCTCTCATTTCTTAGTAAATAGATAATATCTCCGGCTCACCATCAGTTATTAAAATCGTATTTTCAAAATGTGCAGAAAGAGATCCATCAAGAGTAAAATACTCCCAACCATCTTCTTGCACACGATTTGTTCCAATGTTAATCATTGGCTCGATAGCGAGCGTCATTCCTTTGCGAAGCCGTGGTCCTTTACCTGCAATTCCAAAATTTGGAATCATTGGATCTTCATGCAATTTCCTACCAATGCCATGTCCGGTAAGATTGTCTGCTATAAAATATCCTTTCGCAGTTACGAAATTTCCTATTGCACTTGAAATATCACCAATTCTGTTTCCTACTTTTGCAGCATTAATTCCTAATTCAAGCGCTTCTTGTGTTATATCTAACAGTGCCTTTGCTTCTGCAGAGATTTCTCCTACCATATATGTGCGAGCGGCGTCACCATAGTAACCATCCTTGTAAACTCCTACATCCACACCGATTATATCACCTTCAACTAGAACGGTACTCTTAGAAGGTATACCATGAACTATGCAAGAATTAACTGACGCACACACAGCCGCAGGAAAAGGAGATAATCCTGGCACTGAATAGCCTTTGAAAGCAGGCTTTCCACCTTCGGAATAAATAATATCTTCAGCGATCTTATTTAGTTCCCAAGTTGTAACTCCCGGAACAACATACTTACGTAATTTGTGGAGAAGCAAGCCTACAATGCGATTACTTTCTCGCATCTTAGCTATCTCATTAGAATTCTTAATCGAGATCATACTTCTCCTACAAAATCTATATATTCAGCTCTATCCACGACGAGATCTGAGCTTTCCTTTTTTCATAAAGCCATCGTAATGACGAGTAACCAAATGAGATTCAATTTGCTGAAGTGTATCTAATGCTACACCAACGATAATAATTAAGCCTGTTCCTCCAAAATAGAATGGAAGATTTGCCCAATTCTGCAGGAATTGTGGTAACACTGCAATAAAGGCATAGAAGATAGCACCGGGAAGTGTAATCCTAACTAATATACTATTTATGTAATCAGCAGTTTTTTTACCAGGTTTTCTTCCGGGAATAAATCCACCATATTTTTTCATATTTTCTGCCATTTCTATAGGATTTATAACCATCGCTGTATAGAAATATGCAAAAAATACAATTAGAGCAACATATAATAAAGTATAAATAAATGCTCCGGGGCTAAGTGCAGCTACTACTGCATTCCAAAAGCCGCTTTCCGGAAAGAAGGTAGCAATTGTGCTTGGAAACATTAAGATTGATTGAGCAAAAATGATCGGAATCACTCCAGCTGAGTTTACTTTGAGTGGAATATGTGTTTTTTGTCCACCATAAACTTTACGGCCAATTACTCTTTTTGCATATTGTACAGGTATCTTACGAACACCTTCTGTAACAAGTACAACTGAAGCTGTTACAGCAATCATAACTAAAATCACAGCAACTGCTAAGAAAATTGACATCTCACCAATCTTAATCATCTGGAACATATTAATAAATCCAGCCGGATAACGAGCAATAATACCGGCAAAGATAATTAAAGAAATACCATTACCAATACCATTTTCTGTTATTTGCTCACCTAACCACATCACAATCATTACACCGGTAACCATTGTAATGATGCTAGTAACAACAAATAAGAATCCTGGATTTGCAACTGCACCTTCTACACCATTCATTAGGAACATTGTAATACCAATAGCATTAAATGCTGCGATTACAACAGTACCATAACGTGTATATTGTGCGATTTTTTTTTGCCCTTCAGCACCTTCTTTTTTTAATTTTTCAAAAAAAGGAATAACACCACCGAGCAATTGGATAACGATTGAAGTTGTAATATATGGCATAATGCCTAAGGCAAAGACTGAAGCCTTTCCTAAGTTACCACCAACAAACAAATCAAACATTCCAAAAAGATTTCCACCACCAGACTGAGCAGCAGCTCCTAAGAAGTTACTTAGGACTTCTGCATTGATGCCCGGAATAGGAATATAACTGCCCAATCGGTAAATAACCAATATGAAGGCAGTAAAAAGTACTTTTTTCTTCAGGTCTGGAACCTTGAAGATATTAGCAATACTTTGTAACACTAGATAACCTCCGCTTTCCCACCAAGTTTTTCAATAATTTCCTTAGCTGTTTTTGAGAAAGCATTAGCTCTAATTGTTACTTTTTTGTCAAAGTTTTCTATGTTATTAGCAAGAATTTTTACTGGAGCTTTTTCGTTCGCTCGTGCTTTCCGGATTAAATTCATCTCTTCAAATTTAGCGATATCAAATTCATTTTCTTCTACATTGAGAAGATCTCCTAGATTTACAACTCTTGTTTCTAACCTAAAGATATTGGTAAAACCACGTTTTGGAACACGGCGTTGGTAAGGCATTTGCCCACCTTCGAACCATGCAGGAATATTTCCACCAGAACGAGATTTCTGACCTTTATGTCCACGACCTGATGTTTTACCGGTTCCTGAACCTTGGCCTTTACCAAGTCTTTTTTTACGATGTGTGATGGAAGGACGTTCAATATTATGAAGTTTCATCTTATTCTCCTTCGTTATTCAGAAATCTCTTCCACTTTCACAAGATGACTAACCTTGTTAATCATGCCGCGAATTGGAGGAGTATCATTATGAATCTTTGTTCTATTAATCTTACCAAGACCAAGAGCTTCGATTGTTCTCTTTTGATCTTGTTTGCGATTGATTGTACTTTTTATTTGAGTAACCTTAAGCTTCATTTGAAACCTCCTGGCCAGTTAATTTAGCCACAGTTTTTCCACGAAGTGCTGCTACTTCTTGAATAGTTCTTAGTTCTTTCAATCCATTAACTGTAGCTCTCACTACATTAGCTGGAGTATTTGAACCCAAAGATTTAGTAAGGATATTTTCAATACCAGCAGCTTCCAAGATTGCACGAGCTGGGCCACCAGCTATTACACCAGTACCTGGAGCAGCAGGTTTAAGCATTATTCTGCTACCTGAAAATTTACCAATAATTTCGTGTGGAATAGTTCCTTTCACTACAGGAATAGTGAACATAGATCTACCGGCTCTCTCTTTAGCTTTTCTAATTGCATCAACAATCTCATTAGCTTTACCACGACCAACACCAATGCGGCCGTTTTTATCGCCAACTACAACTGTTGCATTAAAACTAAAGTTTCTACCACCCTTAACAACTTTTGCTACACGGTTGGTATCTACTATTTTTTCCACAGCAAATTGTGGTTCATTATTTCGAGGAGATTTTTTATTTGTTTTCAATTTTCCTCCTTAGAATTCCAAACCAGCTTTACGAGCGCCATCAGCAAATGCTTTAATACGTCCGTGATATAAGAAACCAGCACGGTCAAAACATACTTTCTTGATTCCAGCAGCTAATGCTTTTTCACCAAGTTTTTGGCCAGCCTCAAAGCTTTGTTCAGTTTTTTTCTTTGATCTATCAATACCAAGATCTTTTTGTAATGTTGATATTGATACTAATGTTACACCAGCAGTGTCATCAATAATTTGTCCACTGATATTCTTAAGACTACGGAAGACAGAGAGGCGAGGAACCTCTTTTGTGCCACGCATAGAGTTCTTAATATGAGCAGCTCTTCTCATACGAGCAGAGTACTTTTGATAAGTTTTAGATGATTTTTTTCTCATGATATCTCCCTGCGATTATGCTGTAGTTTTACCAGCTTTGATCTGAACATGTTCGCCAAGGTAACGTACACCTTTACCTTTATAATTTTCAGGTTGGCGGCATCTTCTGATTTCAGCAGCAAATTTACTAACATCTTCTTTGTGATAACCTTTTACGGCTATATTCGCCTGCACACCTAAAGCACCTTGCTCGCGGCGAGGAACAGCTTCAGCTTGAACAGTTAGATTTTCCGGGATCTCCATCAATATATCATGTGAATAGCCAAGTCCTAATTTTAACCAAGGACCAACTACCTCTGCAGAGTATCCAGTACCAATAACTTGTAATTTTTTCTCGTAACCTTCACTAACGCCAATTACCATATTATTGATAAGTGAACGTGTTAAGCCGTGACGAGATTTTTGTTCTCTGGAGTCATCTACTCTTGTGATAATAATTTGATTTTCTTCTTGTGAAATACCCATACCTTCCAATAAGGTATATTCAAGTGTTCCTAATTTTCCTGAAACTTTTACAAGTCTTTCATTAATTTCTACAGTTACACCTTCAGGTACATTAATAGGAGTTTTTCCAATTCTTGACATATTTCCTCCTACCAAACCTTGCAGATATACTCGCCGCCAACTTTATGTAAGCGAGCATCTCTGTCTATCATCACACCACGGTTAGTTGAAATAACCGCGATACCTGTGTTATTATAAACAGATGGAACGTTTGTTGATTTTACATATACTCTAAGCCCGGGTTTACTAATTCTTTCGATGCCTCTCATAACGGGCTTTCCATCATTGGTGTAACGAAGATTTATATAAATTTGTTTTCTAAGAATTTTCTTAGAAGGATCTCTTTCAAGAATTGTGTAGCTATTTACATAATTCTCTTCAGCTAATAATTTAATAATCGCTTCGTTTATTTTACTGTAATTTACAGTAACACTCTTATGATCGGCCCGATATGCGTTTCGAATTTTTGTTATCGCATCAGCGATCGGATCAGTTACACTCATTTTTTCTCCTAATACTAAATTTGCCTAAGCAATATTTTCTCTACCAACTAGCTTTTCTGATTCCAGGAATCTCGCCATTAGATGCGAGTTTTCTGAAACAAATACGGCAAACACCAAAATCTCTCATATAAGCTCTTTGACGTCCACAGATTTTGCAGCGTGAATAAGCTCTAACTTTAAATTTTGGAGTTCGTTGCTGTTTTACAACCATTGATTTTTTTGCCAAAATTACACCCCTTGGTTCTTTTTGAACGGCATTCCGAATTGACGTAAAAGTTCACGAGCTTCTTCGTCAGTTTCGGCAGTAGTTACTATTGTGATATCCATACCACGAACAGCATCTATTTTATCATACTCAATCTCAGGAAAAACGGTTTGATCATTTAAGCCAAAAGTATAATTACCGCGGCCATCAAATGATTTTGCAGAGATTCCTCTGAAATCACGAATTCTTGGCATTACAAGATTAATTAATCTATCCAAAAATTCATACATTATTTCTCCACGAAGGGTAACTTTTGTACCAATTGGCATCCCTTCACGTAATTTGAAATTAGAAATTGATTTCTTAGCTTTGGTTACGATTGGTTTTCTACCTGTGATCATTGTAAGATCTTTAACAGCATTATCTAATATTGCTTTATTTTGAGTAGCTTGACCTACACCCATATTCACAGAGATCTTAGTGATCTTAGGAACCATATGCACATTTTTATATTCAAAATGCTTCATCAAAGCAGGAATAACTTCATTTTTATAAGTTTCTTGTAAACGACTCATCTCCTACTCCTTAGATTTCATCTCCGGTCTTTTTACAGACACGGATTCTCTTGTCACCAGCTTTTTTGAAAACCGCACGAGTTACGTCGTTGATTTTTGTATTGAAAAGTTTAACATTACTCACATGGATTGGAGCTTCTTTTTCAATAATTCCACCTTGCTGATTTTGTTGTGATGGGCGTGTGTGTTTTTTGATAAAATTAACTTTTTCTACAATAACACGTTGTGTTTTAGGAAAAGCTTTAAGAACTTTACCTTTCACGCCTTTGTATTTTCCGGCGATTACAACAACTGTATCGCCTTTTTTAATTCTCATCTTATTTTTTTGCATAATCTCTCCTAGAGCACTTCTTTTGCTAGAGAAACGATTTTAGTATAACCATGTTCTCTTAACTCACGAGCCACAGGTCCGAAAATGCGAGTAGCGATAGGTTCATATTTATCATCGATAATAACTGCAGCGTTATCAGCAAAACGAATGTAAGAACCATCAGGACGACGAACTTCTTTATGTGTACGGATGATTACAGCTTTTTCAACGTTACCTTTTTTGATCTTGCTATTAGGAACAGCAGATTTTACAGCAACAACAATTACATCGCCGACAGTGGCATATTTTCTTTTTGAGCCACCCAACACTTTGATACACATCGCTTTTTTAGCACCGGAGTTATCCGCTACATTCAAGATTGTTTGTGTTTGAATCATTCCGGACTCCTTTTATTTTCTTCTCTCAATTACTTTCACTAAAGTCCAACGCTTATCACGACTAAGAGGTTTACTTTCTTGAATCAATACTGTATCACCTTCGTTACAAGTATTTTCTTCGTCGTGAGCTTTAAACTTTTTATGACGTCTAACTATTTTTTTGTAGAGTGGATGTTTAAATTGGCTTTCAACCTTCACTACGATGGTTTTATCCATTTTATCACTAACTACAATACCAGTTTTAGTTACTTTATGTGCCATTATTTCCTCTCGTAAGAATTATTTCTCGTTCAAGATTGTCTTGATGCGAGCAATAGTTCTTTTAACTTTCTTGAATCTTGAAGTATTATCCAAGCGGTTTGATGCATCTTGGAATCTAAGATTGAAAAGTTCTTCGGTGAAATCTTCAAGCTTCTGATTTAATTCTTCTTTTGTTAATTCGCGGAGTTCTGATGCTTTCATTATTCCACTCCTTCTCTAACGATGATTTTAGTTTTCACGGGTAATTTGTGTCCTGCTAAACGAGCAGCTTTTTTTGCTGTTTCAAGATCAATGCCTTCATATTCAAACATGATACGACCAGGTTTCACTACAGCTACCCAATACTCTGGTGCACCCTTACCTTTACCCATACGAGTTTCAGCAGGTTTTGCAGTAATAGGTTTGTCCGGGAAAATTCTTATCCAGAGTTTACCTGTTCTTTTCATTGTACGAGTAATAGCCACACGAGCAGACTCAATTTGACGACTTGTAATCCAGCCGGCAGTAGTAGCCATCAAACCATATTGACCAAAGTTGATTGTGCTACCACGATATGCAAGGCCTCTTCTGCGTCCTTTTTGAACTTTTCTATATTTTACTTTCTTTGGAGCTAACATTATTTAAATCTCCCTTAATTAAGGATATCACCCTTGTATATCCATACTTTAATTCCAATGACACCATATTGAGTATTAACTTCTGTTAATGCATAATCGATATCGGCTCTTAAAGTATGAAGAGGTGTTCTTCCTTCTTGATATCTCTCGGTTCTTGCCATTTCAGCACCACCAAGTCTACCGGCACACTGAACCTTGATTCCTTGTGCGCCACTTCTCATTGCATTTCTGATTGCAAATTTCATTGCTCTTCTAAAAGAAATTCTTCTTTGAAGCTGAGATCCAATTTCCATTCCTACCAATTTTGCATCAGTAGCTGCATTTTTGATCTCTTTTACATTTACAAACACTTTAACGCTTTCTTGCTTACTCTTGCCTTTATTCGCAAGAATAGTCAATTCGTTTCTAAGCTTCTCAATTTCCGAACCTTTACGACCAATAACTTGACCTGGACGAGCAGTATGCACATCTACAGTTACTGATCTTGTCTTACGACTGATAGTAGTTTTAGACACCATTGCGTCAGCCAAACGTGTACGGATATATTTCTTGATCTTCAAATCTGCGTGGAGATTATTAACATAATCTTCACCTGTAGCAAACCAAGTTGAGTCACTTTGCTTATTTACACCAAGACGGTATCCTATAGGATTAACTTTTTGACCCACTCTTCCTCCTTATTCCTTATCCTCAATTTTCAAAGTGATGTGACAAGTTCTACGACGAATAACTGTCGCACGGCCTTGAGCGCGTGGTCTGTGTCTTCTCATAATAGGACCGTCGTCAGCAAATGCTGTACCAACAATCATATTTTCGATATCTGTTTTGCCATCTTTCACGTTTGCATTTGCGATTGCTGCATTGAGGAGTTTTGAAACCTCTTTTGCTACTCTTTTCTTTGAGAAAAGCAATATATTCTGAGCTTCAACAACAGATTTTCCGCGGATAAGATCTAAAACCAATCTAGCTCTTCTCGCAGAACCTCTCAGATTTCTTACTTTAGCTATTGCTTCCATTACTTAAACTCCCTTATTTCTTACCAACTTTGTGACCACGATAAGTTCTTGTAGGAGCAAATTCTCCTAATTTATGACCTACCATGTTCTCTGTTACATACACAGGTACGAATTTTTTTCCATTGTGTACTGCAATAGTGTGTTCTACAAAGTCTGGAAGAATTGTTGATCTTCTTGACCAGGTTTTAATAACCTGTTTTTTTCCAGAAGCATTCATTGCTTCTACCTTTTTCATCAGATGTTCATCTACAAAAGGTCCTTTTTTAACTGAACGAGCCATGCTTACACCTTCTTATTTTCTTTTCTTCTTTTTAGCTTTGATGATATACTTGTCAGAATACTTACGTTTCTTACGAGTTTTTCCACCTTTTGCTAATACACCCCATGGTGATACTGGGTGACCACCACCAGAAGTTTTAGCTTCACCACCACCCATTGGGTGATCTACCGGGTTCATCACAACACCACGAACTGTAGGACGAATTCCGCGCCATCTAGTTCTTCCTGCTTTACCGCCCACAATTGAACTATGTTCAGTATTACCAACTTGGCCGATTGTTGCAAAGCATTCTAAACGGATAAGGTGAACGTCGCCTGAAGGCATTTTTACATGAGCATATCCACGCTCTTTAGCTACCAATTGTCCATAAGCTCCAGCACTACGAGCTAATTGCCCGCCACGTCCTGCTTTAAATTCTATATTATGAATAACTGTTCCTAAAGGAATATTCTTCAAAGCCAAAGCGTTTCCAAGCTTTACTTCTACATTTTGTCCGGATACGATCATATCCCCAACCTTGATACCAAGAGGAGCTAAGATATATCTCTTTTCACCATCTACATAATGTAAAAGAGCTATACGTGCACTTCTATTTGGATCATATTCGATTGATGCAACTTTTGCCGGAATATCATGCTTATTTCTTTTAAAATCAATAATACGATAGTGTCTTTTATGACCGCCACCACGATGACGACAAGTAATTCTACCTTGATTATTTCTTCCTGCTTTTTGATAGCGAGGTTCTAGCAATGATTTTTCAGGTTTTGTTGATGTAATTTCATCAAATGTGAACCCTGTCTTGTATCTCATTGTCGGGGTTATAGGTCTGTACTTTTTAATTCCCATTTTGAAAACTCCTATAACTCAAATTCGGCAATTGAATTACCTTCAGCTAATTTAACAATAGCCTTTTTCCAATCAGCACGTTTACCGGAATATCTACCCATACGTTTAACTTTTCCGGTTTGTCTGATTGTGTTCACTTTGAGTACTTTCACATCAAAGATCTTCTCAATTGCTTTTTTTATTTCAATTTTATTAGCATTAATGCTTACACGGAATGTGTAGCAATTTTTCTCTTCGTTTGCTACTGTAGATTTCTCTGTTACGATTGGAGCAATTACAATATTTCTTGGATTTTTCATTATGCAAACACCTCCACCATTTTATTCAAAGCATCTTCAGTAAGAATAAGACAACCGGCATTCAATACTTCATAAGCAAATGTACTGTCTGCTCTGTTCATACTTACAAAAGGAAGATTGCTAAATGATTTAACAATGGCAGGATCACTGCTATCAACTAAAACCAAAGCTCTTTTTTTACCCTTAACCAAATTATCGATTAAGTTACGAGCAAATTTTGTATTTGGCTTTTCCAGATCAAAAGATTCAACAACAACAACTTCACCGGCGTTTGCTTTTTCAGTAAGCGCAAGCTTCAATGCTAATCTTTTCTTTTTCTTTGGAATTTTTCTATACCAATCATGTGGCTGAGGACCAAAAGCGATACCACCACCAACTCTTACAGGAGTTTTGATATCACCAGGACGAGCATTACCGGTACCTTTTTGCTTGAAAAGCTTTTTAGTGCTACCAGTAATCGCCGCACGATTCTTAACACTAGACGTACCTTGACGCTGGTTAGCGCGATACATCTTAATTACTTCATATAATAGAGCACGTGGGTTTTTTGCTTCAGCAGCAAAAAGAGCAGCAGGTAATTCGATCTTACCTACTTCCTGTCCCTGTGCAGAATATTTATTTATTTCTAACATTTCATCTCCCCATTACAATTCTTTTCTTAATATAAGAACAGAATTTCTGTGCCCCGGTACAGCACCCTTAACCATCACTAAATCTTTCTCCTTATCAACTTTGACAACTTGAAGATTTTTTACTGAAACAGTTTGGAGCCCTGTATGCCCAGGAAGTTTCTTACCTTTATGAACACGAGAAGGTGTAGCACACTGACCAATAGATCCTGGTCCTCTATAAGATTCATGAACACCGTGAGAAGCTTTGAAACCTCTAAAACCGTGTCTTTTCATTACACCTTGGAAACCTTTACCTTTTGATATACCGGTAACTTTTAACATTTCATGCTCAGAGAACATACTAACGTCAAAAATTTCGCCTTCTTCGATATCTTTATACATTTTTAAGCGGAATTCTTTCAAATATCTATAAGCTGGACTGTTATGCTTTTTAAAGTGACCCATTAATGGCTTATTCACTTTTCTTTCAGCTATTTCTTCGAAACCGAGCTGAACAGCATCATATCCATCACGCTCTTCTGTTTTACGCATTATTACTCTGTTTGGAGTAGCTTTAATAACTGTAACAGGAATTACATTACCTTTTTCATCGAAAATTTGAGTCATTCCGAGCTTTTTTCCAATTAATCCTATCATTCCAAGCTCCTTATGTCTTAATTTCTACGTGTACACCAGCTGGAATACTAAGCTTTTTCAAAGCAGCAGTAGTCTGAGGAGTAGGGTTAACGATATCAATTAAACGTTTATGAACCAACATTTCAAACTGCTCTTGAGCTTTTTTATTCACATGAGGTGATTTCAAAACTGTGTAAAATGATCTTTCGGTTGGAAGAGGAATCGGTCCAACAATCTTAGCACCTGTGTTTTTTGTGCTTTTGATTATTTCAGCAACCGATTTATCCAATAAACGAAAGTCATATGCTTTCATTTTAATTCTAATTTTAGACACTGTGTCCTCCGCTTATTCAAACACTGAAGCAACTACGCCAGCACCAATAGTTCTACCACCTTCACGGATCGCATAACGAAGACCTTGCTCCATAGCGATAGGAGTGATAAGTTCTGCTGTGATAGTGATATTATCACCA
>JAMOPB010000055.1 GCA_027064945.1 Candidatus Cloacimonadota bacterium | reverse complement strand
TACTTTTTAAAGTACAGTTATAATTTAAAATTCTATAGAAAAAGCGGAGCAACCGCATTGGTAACTCCGCATATTCTCTGTTAAAATTTATTAAATCAAAAAATATTCTTTATTCCGGTTTCATTGTAGGAAAAAGAATTACTTCTTTAATTGAACGATTATTAGTAAAAAGCATTACTAAACGATCAATGCCAATTCCCAGTCCGCCTGTTGGTGGCATTCCATATTCCAAAGCTTCGATAAAATCTTCATCTACAACATTTGCTTCCACATCGCCCATTTCGCGTAAAGCTGCCTGAGCTTCCAATCTTGCTCTTTGATCCAAAGCATCATTCAATTCTGTAAAAGCATTTCCATACTCTGCACCATTAATAAAAAATTCAAATCTTTCTACCAATTCAGGATGACCCGGTTTGCCTTTGGCAAGTGGTGAAACTTCTTTTGGATAATCGATAACGAATGTAGGTTGAATCAATTTCGGTTCTACATAAATATCAAACAATTCCGTAATCAATTTTCCGGGACCGGCATTTTCATCAAATTCTATATTATTTTTCTTAAAGAAATCTTGGATTTTTTCCAAATCAAAATCGGAAGCATCAAAACCTGTTTGCTCTTTGATCAGCTGTGTCATTGAAGCTCTTTTCCAAGGTTTTGCCAAAGATATTTCATGTCCGTCAAATTCCAAAGTTTCTTTTCCGAAAATTTTCTTAGCCATACTGTTAATCATATTTTCTGTAAGATCCATCATGCCGGAAAGATCAGTGTATGCTTGATAAATCTCTATTGCAGTAAATTCAGGATTATGAGTTTTATCCATTCCTTCATTACGGAAATTTTTCCCAATTTCATATACTTTTTCGAATCCGCCCACAATTAAACGTTTCAAATAAAGTTCTGTAGCAATACGCAAATAAAGAGGAATATCCAATGTATTATGGTGAGTGATAAAAGGACGTGCATTTGCTCCGCCATACAAAGGTTGTAAGATTGGTGTTTCCACTTCCAAGAAACCTTCGCTATCCAGATATCTTCTCATTTCTCGTAACATAACTGCCCGAATTTCAAAATTTTTCTTAATCTCCGGATTTAATAAAAGATCCAAATATCTTTTCCTGTAGCGCAATTCAATATCGGAAAATTCATCGAAGCGTTCTTTCTTACCATCTACGATTCTTTCCTTAACCACCGGAATTGGTCTGAGAGTTTTACTTAAAATCTTCACATTAGAAGCACGAACAGAATATTCTCCTTTCTGAGTTACAAAGCATTCACCTGTAATTTGAACAAAATCTCCCAAATCTAAAAGTTTGAATACTTCGTAATTATCTTCTCCAACTTTATCTTTCTTTACGAACAACTGAATCTTACCAGTATCATCCGCCAAATTACCAAAGCCCACCTTACCTTGACGGCGCATAGCGATTAGACGCCCTGCAACCGTCACCACCTTTGATTCCGCTACGAATGCTTCTTGATTCTCGCGAAGTTGGTTGATTTTGTGAGTTCTTTCAGATTTTCCAGGATATGGATCTATTCCCATTTCCCTTAGCTTTGCTAATTTCTGCCTTCTAACTGCAAGCAGTTGATTCATGTTTTCCATAAGATTTAATCTCCTGTTTTTTCAATGCGTTCCGAATATTAAGCATTAGTTTTTGTGTCAAGAAGTTACAGCTAATTATAAGTAATAACATCCACAAAAATCCTACTATTTGTGAATAAGATAAGTAAGAAAATTAAACTAAAAATTATTCTGAGCCACAAATATTGTAGATTGAGTTTTTCAACATCACCACATTGAACATTTATTATTAGAAAAAATGTATAATAAGATAAATTTTACCCTTTATGAATTTCTTTTCATTTTCCAACAATTTCATCCATTTTATCGACCATGATTTTAAAATAATCTCCTACCCATTCAGGTGGATTCTTTACGTTTTTCGTTCCTAAGAAACTTGCGATAGAATCTTTATCTTCAGGATGATAACCATGCATTCCGGGAAGTGAATTTATCCCCATATCGCTTGGAACAATCTGATATCCCGGTTCTAATAGAAATATTAGTTCTCCGTACATATTATCTTCAAAATAAACACCAAATTTTTCTAGTTCCTCTCTTGATAATATTTTCCCGTTTTTTTCATTTCTCAAAATTTTGATAATCTCTTTCTTTGCTTGAGAATTTCTGAACCAAAATCTTGCCATTGTAGAATCATAAACTGCAACATAATCTTTTCCAAATTTATAAGGAAGTCTCTCGATTGGCTTTTTCAAATCTACTTCATCAATTAATGAAGTCATTCCATGATCACTCATTACATAAAATTCAAAATCTTGATAATTTGATTTTGCTGCTTCCCAAACTTTGGAAATTTCTTTTTTATAAAATTCTAATTTCTCAGGAATCTCTTCACCATCTTTGGTTACTTTATGCAGCAAACCGTCCATTGCAGCTGTATATAAAAAGGCAAATTCTATCTCTCCTTTATTTAGATCTGAGGTTAATTTTTCGATATTTTCTTTCTCACTTAAACGCCAATTTGAGATGTGATATTTGATTTTTCTATCTTCTAATTCATCGGCAATATTTTTTACAGGAGCCAAACCGCCCGGCACAAACAGATCCTTTTTCTCAATGTAATCAAAATATTGTAATCTGTCGAATGGCATAGCGTACAATTCAAAATAGCCGGTGTATCCTTTTACTTTTTTTATCATTTTGGAAAGTAAATGCCTTACGCGCCAACGATCAAAAATCTTGGAAGGAAGAAATTTTAGAAGTTTAAAGATTTTAAAAGGAGAATTTTCTTCGTTATAATAATAAAAGCTTAGGTGCTTATGAGCTTGGGGATTTTTTCCGGTAAGAATAGTTGGAATTGCTGTGCAGGAATAACCAAATTGCATTTTTGCCGGATATCTAAATGGCAATTCCTTTTCCATAAATCGATTTTTATTAACAATTTCCCAACCTAAAGCATCTATAAACATAAAAATATAAACTCTCCGTTTCATCTTGCCTCCTGTCTATTCTGCATGAAATTTATTTTTTGAAAAATCACATACACTTTTCATCATCCTATCTGTTTTAGGCAATAATTAAATTCTTTCCCAAGTACTAATCTCACAAAAAATAATACTTAGAAAATCAAGGATTTACGCATTTAACAATTGATTTGACATCATGAAACAATTTCACAAAATAGCAAAAATCTATAAAAAAAATATTAAAAATGGAGTTCAAATGAAACAAAGTAAAAAAATTATGCTATTGGTTCTGGTTCTAATCATTGGCAGTATGAGCCTATTCGCTAAAGAAAAACCCTATATTTTGATTAGCAATTCCCAAGGTGATTTATTACAGAAAGTAACTGAAACCAAAACTATTTTGGAAAATAACGGATTTGAAATAGTAGGAGAATACACTCCTTTTGAAGGACGTCATGTTGTAGCTTTCACAAATGATAACATCTTAACAGATTGTGCAAAAACAGATTTCGGAGCTTATGGCGCAGCATTAAGAATTGCTTTTACTGAGTTTGAAAATAAGATCCAAGTTGCATATACAAATCCCATTTATTGGGCTAATGCTTATAGAATGAGTTTAGATGCAGAGCAATTAAATAGACAACTGGAAAAATGCTTTGGAAAAGGTGAAGCATTTGGCTCTGAAGATGGATTAGAATTAAAAAAACTTCGCAAATATCATTATATGGTTGGAATGCCATATTTTGATGATCCTTACGAATTGGCAAAATATAATAGCTACGAAGAGGGAATTGAAGTTGTAGAATCAGGATTGAAAG
>JAMOPB010000054.1 GCA_027064945.1 Candidatus Cloacimonadota bacterium | reverse complement strand
ATCAGCTAATCGAGTATTTTCCAATAAAATATCTAAGATTCGTTGAGCAATAAACATGCTTCCATGACACGAGATTTCCACAACATCTTCGCCTGTATAGCTTCGAGGAGCGCGAAAAATTGTTACAACAACTTCATCAATAGTTTCACCTTGATAAATTATCCTACCGAAAATAGCTCGATGAGATTTTGCGTTTAGTAAATCTGCCGAGAAAATATTATTAACTACAGAGATTGCTTCGTCTCCGCTTACTCGTAAAACAGCAATACCACCATTCCCCGGAGGTGTGGAAATTGCTGAGATAGTGGAAAATGTATTTTTCATTATATTATTTTAGAGATTTTTTCCCAATTTTTTTCGGCTGAAATACCGTTATAATCTTCCAATAAATCAACTTCACCATGCTCAATAAAATGATCAGGTATTCCGAAAGAATAAACTTTTACATCTTTATCAGCATAATAATTTTTTACTGATGAACCAAATCCACCAATAATAGTGTTATCTTCAAATGTGAAAACTTTTTCAACATTGAGCATGTCAAGAGTTTCAGTATCAAAAGGTTTCAAGGTTCGTGCATTAATTAAGTAAGCAGATTTATGATTTTTTATAAATTCATTATAGCAAAATTCAGCTTGTCCGAAATTTTTACCAATTCCAATGAAAGCAACTTTTTCTCCAGTTTCAACAATCTCAAATTTCCCAGGTTCAAATGGTGCAATTTTTCTTGTTGCTCGAATTGCTTTTCCTCTTGGATAGCGAATAGCTACAGGTCCGTCTGAATAGTTTTCCGCTTTTTCCAACATCATTTCCAATTCTTCAGCATTCGAAGGAGCCCATACTTGCCAATTAGGAATAAGATTCAGGTAACTAAGATCAAAAACCCCATGATGAGTAGCTCCATCATCTCCAACTAAGCCGGCACGATCCAAGCAGAGAACAATAGGTAAATTTTGCAACGCAACATCATGAATAAGTTGATCAAAAGCTCTTTGAGTGAAAGTGGAATAGATAGCTACATAAGGCTTAATGCCTTCTGTGACCAAGCCGGCAGCAAAAGTAACAGCATGCTCTTCTGCAATTCCCACATCGAATATTCGATTAGGAAATTTTTCTGCAAATTCACTTAATCCGGTTCCATTTGTCATTGCAGCGGTAATTGCAACAATTCTATCATTTTTTGCAGCAAGCTCACATAATTTATTGCCAAAAACTTTTGAATAAGTTTCAGTAGGTTTAGAAATACTTTTTCCCGATTCAATATCAAATGGTCCTAAGCCATGAAAACGTGAAGCATCTGATTCAGCAGGTTCATAACCTTTTCCTTTTTTAGTAACAACATGAATCAAAATTGGGCCATCAACATTTTCTTTTGCTTTTCTTAGGATTTTTACCAAACGAGGAATACTATGACCATCGATAGGTCCTACATATTTGAAACCCAAACCTTCGAAGATTGTTTCCGGCGCTAAAGTGTTTACTAAATTTTCTTCTAATCTTCTAGCTGTTAATATCAGTCTTCGGCGTATGCGATATGGGAAAAACTGCACAACTTTCCAAACAATTTTCCTGATGAAATTATAAGAACGGCTTACTAAAAGATTTGTTAATGATGCTTGTAATGCCCCAACACTTTTGGAAATAGACATAGCATTATCATTTAAGATAACTATCAGATTTTTCAATTGTGATTCGCCGGCATGGTTCATCGCTTCTAAAGCCATACCACCGGTAAATGCACCATCTCCGATTATAGCCACAGCATAATGTTTATCACCTTTCATCTGCTTTGCTGTTGCCATTCCTAAAGCTGCAGAGATACTCGTACTGGCATGTCCCACACCAAATGCATCATATTTGCTTTCCGATATTTTATTAAATCCGCTTAAACCTTTGAATTGGCGCAAAGTGGAAAATTCTTCATTTCGTTCAGTTAAGATTTTATAAGCGTAAGATTGATGACCTACATCCCAAACTATTTTATCTTTTAATGGATCGAATATTTTCAATACAGCTATCGCCAAATCGGTAGCTCCAAGCGATGGAGCAATATGTCCGCCATTTTTAGCTGTAACTTCTATTATCCTAGCTCTTACATCTTTTGCTAATTTCCCGAGTTTGGGGATTGAAAGCTTTTTTACATCTGCAGGAGACTTTATCTTATCTAACATTTATACTTCCTATTTCTTTAGAAAAATTATTGTAACCGTTTTTCTATCCAATTCATCACACCATCAATGCCTGTTTTCTTCAAAGAAGAAAAAGCCACAGCATCTGACGTTTTAACTCCAAATTCTTCACATCTTTTCTTTAATTGTGCAGCAACTTTACTTTTAGCTAATTTATCTGCTTTTGTTCCAACCAATAAAAATGGTATTTTTGCATCTTGCAACATCTCAATCATAATTTTATCTTTGGAATCCGCTTTATGACGAATATCTACCAAAACTACTACACCACGCAATTGCAAGCGTTCTTGGAAATACAATGAAATCATTTTTTTCCAAGCTTCTCGTTCGGTTTTACTTACTTTAGCAAAACCATATCCGGGTAGATCAACTGCGGTAAAATGCACATTCTCTTCTTTGTCATTCTTCAATCTGACATCAAAAAAATTGATTAATCTTGTTTTCCCGGGTTTTCCACTTACTTTTGCAATTCCTTTTCTTTTTAGGATAGTATTTATCATTGATGATTTTCCAACATTGGATTTTCCTACAAAAGCAATATCGATAAATACTGTTGGTGGGTAATGTTCCGGCTTAGTAGCACTTGTGTTGAATTTGGATTCGACAACTCTCATCTATTAGCCTATTTTGTGAAAATGCAAGAAGAATTATCGTTTTCCCAAACTTCCACTTCCCAAACATTTGAATTTTCGTCGTTGATTTTTCTTGATAACTCGTTGTAAATATATTCAGCAATATTTTCTGAAGTTGGATTTAATTCCGTAAATGGCTCTATTTCATTTAGATATTTATGATCAAGATATTCCATAATCTCGTCTAAGTGCCCTTTCAGAACACCAAAATCTATTGCCATTCCGATATCATCAACTTTTTGGCATTTTACGGCAACTCTAACTTTCCAGTTATGCCCGTGTACATTTCTACATAATCCATCATAACCACGCAATTGGTGAGCTGAAGAAAAATGGTTTCTCACATTTAATATATACATTTTAATTCTCCTTTGTGACATATAGAATATAATCTATTAATCAGATTATACAAATTATTATCTGCTTTTGTTAAGAACATATAATTTTTAGTAACTTTGTAAGTGAAAACAATTATTTGAGCGGTAGTTTATTGTAAAGTTTTTTCAAACATTGAACACTCCGCCCGCTTTGCGGCAACTTTTTTAGCTGAGAATAAAAAAACTCATAACTTACAAAATAAGTTATGAGTTTTTATAATATTTTCTCTGCCATACTAAGTAGGAACGAAGTTCCGTATCGAAGCGTGAAGAATAAAAAGGATAATGAACAATGGATAATGGATAATGGATAATGGAAAAAGTGAAGAGTAACGCGTGAAGCGTGAAGAGAGAAGTAACAAGTAAGGAGTAAGGAGTAAGTGAGAAGGGAAAAGCGTAAATAATTCTGAATTTTGAATTCTTAATTTTGAATTGAGAAACACAAAGAGTCATGTTTCTGTCATGCTGAGTAGGACGAAGTCCGTATCGAAGTAAGACAGAAGTATATACCAACTTTCATCCTTCGATACAATTCCGATAAATCGGAATCACTCAGGATGACTGCTATTGCAGAAGTAAAAAGGATAATGAATAATGGATAATGGATAATGTAAAAAGGGAG
>JAMOPB010000053.1 GCA_027064945.1 Candidatus Cloacimonadota bacterium | reverse complement strand
ACAGTTACTCTTTTTGAAATAGGTGCATTTCCAACACAAGAGATTACTTATATCAAAAACGATGAAACTCTTACCGAATTAGGTTTTCCATTGGAATACTTGATATCTGATTTTGTTACAGATAACCAAGATAATTATACTTATAAATTAATTGCTGCCGATAATTTTGAAAATAGTGATACAGGAAATGTTTTTTCATGGGAAGATATTCAATGCGGATATTGGCTAACAGAAAAAGACCGAGCTATATTTGCAAATCCTGATAGCACTTTGAAATGGAAAAGTGTGAAATACGTTGAAGAAATCCAACTTACTGAAACAAATTAATTTGGAAGTTTTCTAAGTGAAATTTTTTGAAAAATTCAATTCACAGCAATTATTATACATAGCTATATTAGCTGCTTTAGGTTTAGCCACCAAACCAATAATTACTCCTTTGGTACATTTAATTTCCACTCCTTTAATGGTTCCGGGGGGTTCTTTGGCTGGTGGCTTTTATATGATGTGGCTTGTTTTAGCAGCGGCTTTGGTAAAAAAACCTGGCGCTGCTTTTTTGGTTGGTTTTGTTCAATCAATTGCAGTTCTATCTTTAGGTTATTTTGGGAATCATGGATTTGTAAGCGTGATTAGTTATTCCTTACCGGGTTTAGCTGTAGAAATTGTCGCTTTTTTTTGGAAGAACAAAACTGATTTGTTTTTTCATGTTTTCTCATGCATTTTGTCTAACATCACCGGAGCAATTGTGGTTACGATAGTAATTATGAGATTAGCGTTTATCCCACTTATGATCTCTTTGGTCGCTGCCAGTATTTCCGGCATTGTTGGTGGAATAATCTCATACAAGATTTTAAAAAAATTAATAACATATGATTTAGTAAGGAATTAAGATATTATGAAAAAAACTTTTTTATTAGGAATTATTCTTATGTGTGCTATTCAGATTTTTGGTATTGAAATTATTTCTTCCGGGAAAAAGATAATTATTTCTTCGGAAAAATTGGAAAAATATGAGCAAGTTTCTTTGGAGACTCATCTGATAAAAGATGGAAAACCCAAAGATGATAAATGGCTCGGTGTGGATTTGGTTACTATCTTAGAAGAAAATAATATTACAGATTATGATCAAATTAAGTTTTATTCTAACGACAATTATATGGTTCGTTTAAAAAAAGAGGAGATCTATTCTCATAAACCAATAATTGCACTCAATAGAAATGGAGAGAAAATTGATAAAACTCACATTCGTTTAGTTGTTCCTGATATGCGTGATATGTTCTGGATTAGTGGAATTGCTTATCTTGAAACTGAATCTTCTTTTGAACTACAATTTCCTCACAATATCATTTTTGCAGAAAAATATTTAGCAGATAAAGAACAGCATAATTTGAAGCCATTTAAAGACGCAACAGGATTTAATTTTGCAGAACTTACAAATGAAATTCTTCCAACAGATAAACAGTATTTCGTTATCGGACGTGATGGAGTTTCACATTGGTTCGAATATAACAATTATTTATCTAAAGCTGTATTAATTTCCAAAGGTGATAAATTCGATATGAAAAGCATTCAAATGCCCGGCGGAATGTGGATTGATGATATAGCCGCCATAATTGTTGGATCAAAAGCAATTATCTTTCAAAATCAATTTAATAATTTGGAAGAAGTAATGGAATTATTAAAAATCTCTGAATATCCAAACACCATACAATTGCGCACCCGAAGCGAGAAAAAAAATATTCCTGTAAACTTACCGTTTTCAGAAAATGATTGGCAAAACAGTTTGAAAATAATCTGGTAAAATGATAAAAAAAATATTAATTGTAATTTCCCTGATAATCACTATTGAATTATTTGCGATTCCTAAAATTTCAGGTGATTTGGAAACAGACAAAATTAATTTGAATTCCGGTAATTTTGCTGATGTTGCTTTCTCAATCTTGCCATTTTGCGATGCAGCTTTAGTTGTTGGCTTCGATGGTACTGCTGTTTATATTCCTTCCTATGCTTTTAAGTTTGCAACTTTGGAAAACATTGATGATGTTTGGAATCTTAAAAGCGATTTTCTCTCTCCGGTTACAAACATACGAAATATAAGCGAAATCTGTTTGCAACAAGTTCCAGCAAACTATTCTATCAAATTGGCAAATTGCGAAATCTCCCAAATCTCACCATTTTTGTATAGATTAGGAAGTTTTGAACTTTTGGGTGAATCAGAAAAAAACGGTTATACGGTAAGAAAATATAAACTTCGCTCTGAAAATGATTTTTGGAATGGAAAAACAATTGATAAAATAATCTCTACCAATAATAAAATCTATCAAGCTACTGCGGAGAATATCATTTTCCAAAATTACTATTTCCAAGTTGAAAATGATACTATCTCAACAATAATCTTTAAAATCGAGGAGAAAACACAATGAAGAAAACTATGATAATCTTAGGTTTGTTAGTCGTTAGTTTAGTCGCACTTTCTATCTATTGGCAAAGTTCAAATGGATCAAAAGAAAGTATTACGATCAAATTAGGAGATAAAACAAAAATCTTCTCTATGAAGGCTCTTGAAAAAATTGAGCATGAAAAAGTTATTACTACAAGAGATGATAAGATCTTCTCCGGTTTCAAATTGAGAAAATTATTAACAGATTTCGAATCAGATGAATTCAAATCCATTTATCTTACATCATCCGACGGAATGAGCGTAATGATAAAAAAAAATGAGTTACCAAAAGCATATTTATGTCTACGAGAAAAAGCAGATACAAAATATTATCAATTAGTTTTATCTGATGATGCATTCGGACAACGTTGGATTAAATATATCAAAATGATAGAATTACGCTAATGAATCTTCTAGAAGTACGAGATATCTCTTTTTCCTATAGAGACCAAAAAAATCTTTTGTCTCATCTCTCATTTGAAGCAGATGCCGGAGAAATAGTTGCTATCAATGGTAGTAGCGGTATAGGAAAAACCACGCTTTTAAAAATTATCTGCCAAGTTATTCCAACAATTTTTCATGGAGACCTAACAGGAAATGTTTTTATAAATGGAAAAAATATCCGAAATTTTTCGCTTCCTCAACTGGCTCCACAGATTAGTTTGCTAATGCAAGAACCAGAGAATCAAATTTTCTTACCAATTGTTGAGCAAGAACTTGCTTTCGGTGCTGAAAATCTTTGTGTTCCGGCAGATGAAATAAAAGCTAAAATTTCTAATACATTAAAATTATTGCAAATTGAAAAACTAAGATATCACGATACTGCTACATTATCTTACGGACAAAAGAAATTAGTAGCTTTTGCTTCGCTTATCATTCTTTCACCACAGATTTTTTTATTAGATGAAATATCGGCAGGACTTTCTAAAAAGCATCTTGAAATTGTAATTAATGTGATAAAGCAGTTAGCTGCAGACGGCAAACTAATAATTATTGCTGATCATTTAGATGATATTTTAAAACTAGCAGATAAAACAATAAATTTGGACCAACATAATGTTTAAATTAGAAGATTTCTCATTACAATACAATAGCAATAAAATTATTTTCCAAAATGTGAATTTGCAAATCCAATCCAACAAGATAACCCTATTGACAGGTGCAAACGGTTCAGGTAAAACATCATTATTACGCATTCTAAGTGGCTTGCATAAAAAATATTCAGGAAATATTATCATCGAAAAACAAAATCTATCTGCTTGTTCTGTGGAATGCTTAGCCGAAAAAGTCATCTATCTAAAACAAGAACCACACGCAAACTTAATAGCTGCTACACCTTTCGAAGATCTGGAAATCCGACTTCATAAATTTTCTAATATCAAGATAGATGAATCTCTTAT
>JAMOPB010000052.1 GCA_027064945.1 Candidatus Cloacimonadota bacterium | reverse complement strand
ATAATCCGAACTATTTTGATGTTGATGAAGGTATCATGCGCTTTAGCGGTGGTTCTTTCGGTGGAAAAGGAAGAGGTCTGGCTTTTCTGAATTCTCTTTTTGTGGCAATGGAATTTGATAAAAAATATAAAGATGTAAAAATCCGAATTCCCAAAACCTATATTATCGGGACTAACGAATTCGATTCTTTTATCGAAAATAATAATATCGATTCCGATATAACTCTAAAATCTGATAACGAAATCCGTAAAATTTTCTGCGAAGGAGAATTAACTGACGATCTAAAGCAAATCCTCTCCACATTTGTAGAAAAATTTCGCTTACCAATAGCTGTTCGTTCTTCCGGATTATTGGAAGATTCTCAATCTCAACCATTTGCCGGGATTTATGAGACTTACATGCTTCCAAATAATGATAAGGATAATAATCTAAGATTAAAAAAATTAGAAACAGCAATTAAATTAGTTTTTTCTTCAGTTTATCAAAAAAATACCAGAAGATATATCGAAAGTATAAATTATAAGATGGAAGAAGAAAAAATGGCTGTGATTTTACAGGAAATAGTAGGAGATCGTTGGGATAATTATTTTTATCCGAATATTTCCGGAGTTGGACAATCATATAATTTTTATCCTACTTCATATCTTAAAAATAATGATGGAATTGTAAGTTTGGCAGTTGGTTTGGGAAAAGCAGTTGTAGAAGGTGAGCGTATTTACCGCTTTAGTCCTAATTATCCTAAAACTAAAATTTTAGCTGAGGAAGATATACTAAAAGAAAGTCAAAAAGAATTTTATGCTATCTCTTTCGAAACCGGCAATGAAAATGAAATGCCACAAACCGAAGATACATATTTAAAAAAACTAAAAGTGCGTAAAATGGTATCAAATGGTTCTTTGGATGATATTATTTCAATTTGGGATATTGATAATGAGCGGTTTGTATCCGGCAATTCAAAGGTTCGAGGACCTAAAGTGGTTACTTTTGATAATATTTTACGACATAATAAATTTCCTCTGGCAGATATCACGCGTGATATTCTTGAAATTGGCGAAATATCTATGGGGGTTCCTGTTGAAATAGAATTTGCGGTGAAATTAAGAAAAGATATAAAACATAAAATCTATCCAACCTTTTATATCTTGCAGATAAGGCCATTAACTATCAACACAAAAGAGGTTTCAATTGATTTGGATTCTTTGGAAAGAGATAAAATTTGGTTGCTTACAAAACACGGAATGGGAAACGGAATAATAGATGAGTTATCTCATGTTATTATGCTAAAAACAGAAAATTTTAAGACAACAAAAACTATGGAAATGAAGGAAGAAATTGCTGAAATTAATAAAAAAATGCGCGAAAGAAATATTCCTTATATTCTTATTGGACCAGGAAGGTGGGGAACGAGAGATCGTTTTTTAGGAATTCCAGTTCGGTGGGCTGATATTAACCAAGCAAAAGTAATTGTGGAAGCGGGAATGGAAGGATTTCAGGTAGATGCTTCTCAGGGTACACATTTTTTCCATAACTTAGTAGCTATGAATGTAGGCTATTTCACTGTTCCTTATAATGAAGAAAATTCTTTTATAGATTGGGATTGGTTAAGAAACCAAAAAACTGTTGAAGAATCAAAATATTTTATTCATGTAGAATTATCAGATAATTTTATTGTGAAGATGGATGGAAGAAGCGGGATCTCATTAATTACAAAACCATAGAATGAGGATTTAATGGAAAATAGTGAAATAATTAGATGTTTTCATAAAATGAGATTCGGAGAAGAAATTTTTCTGGATTTGATGAAGTATAAAATCAAAGAAATTTTACTTATATCTAGTATTTATGATGCATATATGTTGCAGCATGAAGGTTCTATTGATGAAAATATTTCGCAACAATTTAAAAGATTGGATCTTACAATCCCACCTAGAATCACTCTTGTGACTGAAGGTGAAGAAGCGCTCGAATTGGCAAAAAGTGGTAAGTTTGATCTTGTTTTAGGAATGATTAGAGTTGGAAAAAAAACATCCTTTGATCTACTGAAAACTATCAAACATACTTTGCCTGAGTTACCGCTTTTATTGCTTTTAAATAAATTATCCTATAGAAATTATGTTAGCTATTATTCCGGTCCTACAGATTTCTTTGATGAAATTTTCATTTGGAATGGTGATCCGCAATTATTTATTGCGATGATAAAATATATCGAAGATATGAAAAATGTGGAAGATGATATTAAAATTGGGAATGTTGCTGTTACTTTGCTTGTAGAAACATCTCAAGATTATTTTAGCAGATTTCTTACGCTTTGTTATACTCAAGCTATAAAATTTGTGAGAGGAATGATCTATTCCGAAAGAAATGATATGGACAAGATGATCCGAATGCGGATGAGATCAAAATTCGTAGTTGCACATAGTTATGATAAGGCTATTGAATTATATCAAAAATATAAAGATAATATCAATTGTGTGATGACTAATGTAAATTATTATTTAGATGAAGAAGCAGATTTTATTGGTGGTTATAAGTTAGCAAAAAAAATACGCGAAGCGGATGCTTTTTTACCTATTTTACTACAATCTGCTGATGAAAATAATAAAGTTTTGGCAACAGAAGTTAAAGCGGCTTTTGTGCATAAAAATTCCGATAATTTTTTGCATGAATTTAGGAAATTCATTTATGATAATCTTGGCTATGGGGATTTTATTTTTGAAGATAAGAATGGTAAGGAAATTGCCCGAGCTCACAATATAAAAGAGCTTGAACAAATAATAGATAGCATTCCTGATGAAATTATTGAATTTCACCTAAAAACAAAACATTTTTCAAATTGGTTACAAGCTCACGGAGCTTTAATTGCAAAAAATAAAGTTCAAATGCCAAAAGAAATTGAAACTAATGAGAATATTGATATTAAAAATTTAGTAAGAAATATTATTAGAGGTTTTCGAATAAATAAAGACCGCGGAAAAATTGTTGAGTTTGATGAAACTAGTTTTTTTGAAGATGGATTAATTGTCAGATTAGCCGGTGGTTCTTTAGGCGGTAAAGGTAGAGGTCTGGCTTTTCTGAACGCTATTTCTGTGGCTTTTGATTTGAGAGATCAATTTCCCGGTACAAAGATTATTATTCCAAAAACTGCCATTATTGGCGCTGAAGAATATGACGAATTTATGGAAAGAAATCAAATCTTTGAAAGGGTTGAAGGTGAAACAAACGAAGTTATCCGTAAAATATTCATTAACTCTAAGCTTTCGGATAATTTAATTAAAAGGTTGAAAATTTTCCTTATGAATTATAAACAACCATTAGCTGTGCGCTCTTCCGGATTGTTGGAAGATTCCCTATCCCAACCATTTGCCGGAATTTATCAAACATTTATTATCCCCAATTCAAGTGAAAACTTTAATGAACGATTACAACAATTAAAAGATGCTATAAAACTTGTTCTTTCATCTCCGTTTATGCAAAAAGCCGAAGATTATATTTATAGTATTGGGAACAAAGTTGAAGAAGAAAAAATGGCGGTTATTATCCAAGAAGTGGCTGGCTCTGTGCATTCCGATGGGAAATTATTTTATCCTCATATCTCCGGTGTTGCGCAATCTCACAATTTTTATCCGGCGGTTGGTAGAAAAGCATCCGATGGAATTGCTACTATTGCTGCGGGATTTGGTAAATCTGTAGTTGATGGGGAGCGTGCATATCGGTATTGTCCCAAATTTCCAAAGCACGATCTTTTGGATGCAAAGAAGCAGATAGATAATTGCCAATGGGATTTTTATGCTTTGGACTTAGATCCTAAAAAATATGATATAAACATTAATGAAGGTTTGGAAAAAATAAATATCAGTCCAAAAATTTTGGATGGTG
>JAMOPB010000051.1 GCA_027064945.1 Candidatus Cloacimonadota bacterium | reverse complement strand
AAAATCTCCCTGATCATGATAACTCCAGCCGATATTATTATATAATGGACCTAACCAAGATTTTATTCTTAAATCTTTAGTCTCTTCAGCAATCTCGATTGCTTTCAAATTCCAATTAATCTGTTCTTTTGGATCTTCAACAATCCCCAGCATATGTATTGTATCCATCACATAGAAATCTAATTTATTAGCTTTACCATAATCATAAGCTTGTAGGAAAATCTCTTTTGCTTTATCCTTTTCTCCGCTGCTAAGATAAATTCTACCTAATTCCAACAAATATCTAATTTTCCCGCTTTTAGTTTCTTCATTTAATAATTTTTCAGCTTCAGCTAAAGTTTTCTTTGCATCGGAAAATTTTTGCTGCAAACCTTGAGCTCGAGCAATTTGAGTTAGTAATTCTACATGATAATTCCGATCATAACTACTTTCAGAGCTATTTCCCAATCCGTTCAGCACGCCTCTAAATAATTCTTCTGTCTCAGCCGGATTATCGTAATCCCACATAGCATCAAAATTTGCTAAAGGATTTATTCCTCCTGAATTTTGCATTTGGCAAGCCAAAATAAATGCTATCAAAATCATACAAAAAACGCTAATAAATCTTGATATCTTCATTAATCCTCCGTTAGATGAATTTTTTTCATAGTAATCTGTTAGTCAACTGATTAATTGCCTTTTTAAGAAGTTTGATTTAGTTATCCGGATTATTTAAACTAATAAAATGAACATCATGTTTTTTCACAAATATAAGCCTCCGGAAATCGAAGGCTTATATCTGATTTTTTTTAGTACTTATTTTTAATTATTGATAGAAGTATTAACTTTTAAGCTATCAACTAAATGTGTAAGTAATTCAAGTCTTTGATTAAGATCCGAGTTCTTAAGGAACTTTAATCTCTGCTCAAAACGATCTTGAAGTAATTCTAAATATTGCTCTTTATTATTACGACGGTTAGGATCATATTTTTCATAATAACCAGGCAAGATTTTATTCACAGATTCTTTAGTTGGAATCATTGCGCCCGGTAACATATCCCAATCTTCCCATTCTAATTGATCTGTAAGAATAGCAGTTTGTAATGTTAATGATGTTTTTAATGGAATACTTTCCAAATCATTTTCGCCTGCTTTCCAATATCCGAATGAGTTAAAAGAATAACAAGCTGCACCATTATCGATAACTTTTATAAAAGATTCCACATCCTTATAAAGTTCATAAACACGGAAAGGATTTGCAAATGGTTCAAAAACCAATTTCTTTAAATCTTCTTCTCTAACATTCTCAGCGCGATTACGTTTTGTCATAAGTGCCGCACCCATTGCAACAGCTAAATAAGTATTATTAAACTTAATAATTGGAGGAAGAACACAATCTTTCATCAACCAAGCAAGAGCTTCCGGGAAACTACAACGATTCACCCATTTACCAAGCAAATCTCTATCCAACAAACAGCGGCCATTAGCTTGACGCAAATCTAATCCAATTGGTACTAATTTCCCATCAATTCTCATCATAGCATGATTCATTGTAGAAATCACATAATCCCAATCGCTATTACCCGGTTCTCTGCTATCTGTTTTATCAAATAAAGAAGGTTCCCATACACGACAAACCTTATTTTCAGTATCAATTTGGAAAGCGTCATCATGCAGTACAACTTTTGTAAAACCTTTTGGCATTGTTCCACCATTAGAAGCTGAATTTGTATGAGAAGATTTTCCTGTTCCACTTAATCCAAAGAATGCGATAGATCTTTTTCCAAGACTATGGAATTTTTCATCATCACATGTTGTGAAATTGATCTCTTTGATTCCACCATGACAAGCAGCCATACCCAAACGCATACCACTAGACCAAGCAAGAGTAAGTGTACCTTTTTTTCTTTCTCCAAAATAGCGCATTCCGAAGTTATAAATAACATTATGTTTTTCATCTACCAATGCTAATTGTGGAGAACCTATATTACAATAATAATCATCATCATTTTTCCAAGCATTGAACGCTACAATAATAATATCCTGGATCGGTAATTCTTTACTATTTTTGTATTGCTCTTCTACTAATTCGTATGGAATGAAGTTACTAAGCCAATTAAATACATTCATTGCATCATCTTCTGTTGTAACAAGATGAGCTTTAATCATTAAATCAGAATCCAAACCAATCACAGCTTCCGCTCTGATCAATTTATGATGCTCCATTTGATAAACAGCTTCTCGTAAATCTCCTTCAACTTTCTTCTGTTTTAGGTCGTCTATACGATTGTAAAAAACTCTGGCTTGAGCTGTTCTACCAATAATTTTCCCATGACAATCATTTAAAACTTTAGCATTTTCAGGCAAACATAACAATTTTGCTTTTTCAGGATAAATTGGTAAATCTGTTTCAGTAACTCCTGGTTGTTTCAGAGCCATTTCGTAAGCTTCTGCAGCAGTTACTTTTCTAATTTTTGGATTGCTTAATAATGTTTCACCGACAGCCCTTAATTTGGACATATCTTTTAAATTTTCATAATATTCAAAACTAGACTTTGATGCCATTTTCCCTCCGCTTTTCGCATTTTATATTTGGCAAAAAAAAAAGCAGTCCGAAGACTGCTCTGTTATTTTATTCTAACATCATACTCTTTCTGAGTATACGCTAACGAATTTTTTTCCGGCTTTTTTTGTTTCAAATTTTACAAAGCCATCTATAAGACTATAAATTGTATAATCGTTTCCGATTCCTACATTTTCTCCTTTATGGATCTTTGTGCCTCGTTGACGAACGATGATATTTCCTGCAGATACGCGTTCTCCACCGTACTTCTTTACACCAAGATATTTCGGATTACTGTCTCTTCCGTTCTTACTACTTCCAACACCTTTCTTATGAGCCATTGAAATACCTCCGGTTTATTTAATAATCTCTTTAATTTTGATTTCGGTATAGTTTTGTCTATGACCTTGTTTCTTCTGATAACCTTTTCTACGTTTTTTCTTAAAAACAATTACTTTTTTATCTTTAAAGTGAGAAATTACTTCTGCAGTAACTTTTGCGTTTTCTACAGTAGGCTGACCGATAATTATATCATCTTCATCTTTTAGCATGAGAACTTTATCAAGTTCAAGACTATCGCCAATTTCTAAATCACTCAAGAAGGGAACTTTCAATTTAAGATCTTTTTCAACCTTAAACTGTGCACCTTTAAAATCTACTATTGCGTACATCTCTATCTCCTTCGATCTGTGTCTTTATTCTAAAATATTTAGATTAACAAAAAGTTTTCCATAGTTAATGATGTCAAGCAGAATATTTCAATGTTATATCTTCACCTGTTTTAAGTGAAATTACTTTGAAAGTATCAAATTTTATCTTTTTATCTACTTCGAATTCTATCTCACTATCTATATCTTTTAATATTTCCATATTATTATCAAAGAACTCTTTTACATTCTTATGAACAACAATTTTTAGAGGTTCATTTTGTAAGAAGAATTGAGCTCGTTTTAACCAACGTGAAATTCTTACCGCTACGGAATCTCGAGACAACAAACGTCCTGTACCATTGCAATAAGGGCAAGATTCCGAATATGTAAGCAATAAACTTGGGCGAGTTCTATGACGAGATATTTCCACTAAGCCCAGAGGTGAGAACGGATAAACATTGTGTTTCGCCTGATCTCTTCTCATTGTAGAACGTAAAGCTGTATAAACCTCATCCTTATGCTCTTCGATTTTCATATCGATAAAGTCAATGATCATTATTCCGGATAAATCTCTCAATCGAATCTGACGTGCAGCTTCATACGCTGCCTCAATATTGGTTCTCTTGATCGTTTCATCATAATTATCATTTCCGGTAAAACTTCCGGTATTCACATCTATTGCCACTAAA
>JAMOPB010000050.1 GCA_027064945.1 Candidatus Cloacimonadota bacterium | reverse complement strand
CACTGTAGCAATTTGTTACATTGAAAGTTACTTCATTCATAGAATTTTCATCAATAAAATTAATCTCGTCCAGATCGGTAATTGTTCTATTTTGGATTGAATAATCTTCAAACCATATTCTCTGAGCTAAAGTTTGATCTAAAACAAATGGATTAGGATAATCTTGATATTCAGCAATAGCATTAGTTCTAAGAAGTTCTTCTTCAGAAACAGGATCATATGAATTCCATAAAATCAAAATATCTTTTTGCTCTTGGAAAAAATTATTGTCTGCTGCATCATTGTACATTGTGTAAAAATAAAACACAGCACGTGCAATATCACCTTTCTTACTCTCTCTTGGCTCAAAATATCCAGAACCACCGTTTTTCTTCTCTGCCCAAAAATCAATATTCCCTGTAGGAATAGTGTTTGATTGTTCTGCTTCAAAATACCATTTTGATGTTTCAGTATCTATCAATTCAGCAAATGGACTATTCCCTCTGGATGAATTCACATTACTTTTGCATGGGAAAAGATGATGCATGTCACTCTTTTGTGGCTCTTCTCCGGCTCCAAAACTTTGTGGCCAAGTGTGTTCACAATTTATACCTTTATTATATGCATCCGTAGATGGATCATTTTCTAAATCCAATTCAATTGTAAAACCGGAATATACTCCTTCCAAGAGATTTCCTTCTTGCAAATCAATTTCAGAATACAGTATATCTCTGGCATTATCATAACCAAGTGTTTGAGATGTTTTATAATTTTCTATCAGAAAATTTCTTAAATCTTCTCCATACAAACCTTCACCTATTATATCTGCAAAAATATTTATTGCATAGAAACTTACCACTATGGCAAATATTATTCTTTTCATTTCTTTTCCTTTATTATTATATTTTCTCACGTCGATCTTTCTAATACAAAACATTTTACACTGCTTTTTAGTCAATTGATTTTTATTTTTCCAATATTTTAAATTTCCTGAACAAAAATATCTATCCTTTTAAAAATCCATAAGACACACATATTTATTTAAAGAAAATATTTCAATAATTAATTGTTCCCGAATTTGTTTATTCAACGCATATTTATTCATATTCTATTCTTTTAATTTGACACAGATTAATTAATTATAGAAATTCGTCATAAATTAATTTTAATGACGATAAAAAGGAAGTTTAAGATGAAAGATTTAATAAAAAAACTCCCAAAAGCCGAATTACATCTGCACATAGAAGGAACTTTTGAACCTGAATTAATGTTCGAAATAGCTAAAAGAAATAATCTAAAAATAAAATATTCTACAATTGATGAGTTAAAAGCTGCTTATGATTTTAACAATCTACAAGAATTTTTAGACCTTTATTATGAAGCGTGTAATGTGCTTATTACAAAAAAGGATTTTTATGATCTCACATACGCTTATTTGAAACGCGCAAAAGAAAACAATATTGTTCATGTTGAAATAATGTTTGATCCTCAAACCCATACTGAACGTGGAATAAAGTTTTCAACCGTAATAGAAGGTATTCACCAAGCTTTAATCGATGGAGAAAAAGATTTTGGAATAAGTTATAAATTAATAATGTCATTTCTTCGTCATTTATCTGAGGAAGCAGCATTTACTACCTTAGAATCAGCAAAACCGTATAAAGAAATCATTGATGCTATCGGTTTAGATTCTTCAGAAATCGGTCATCCACCTTCAAAGTTTACCAGAGTATTTGCTGAAGCGCGCAATCAAGGCTATTTCATCACAGCACATGCAGGCGAAGAAGCGCCAAGTAGCTATGTTTGGGAAGCAATAAAAGATCTAAAAGTAGATCGCATAGATCATGGTAACAAAAGTTTAGAAGATCCGAATTTGATAAAATATTTAGCCGAAAATAGAATAGCACTTACGGTTTGCCCGCTTTCCAATCTAAAGCTTAAAGTTGTGAATAATCTAAATAATCATCCTCTAAAAACAATGTTAGACGCCGGATTGTTTGTAACAATTAATTCTGATGATCCTGCATATTTCGGAGGTTATCTTAATGATAACTTTATTCAAATTCAAGGAGCATTAAATTTATCTGAAAATGAAATTATTCAATTAGCAAGAAACTCAATCGAAGCTTCATTGCTTGAGGATAAGCAAAAAAAAGTAATATTGGACAACTTCAAATTTTAAAAAAAGTTAACTAATGCTTTTGACAAGTGTTTTAGTATTATAAGATTTTTTTAGTTTGACACAAAAACCCTAGTTTTGGTTATGTACTCATCGTTGTTGGCGAGATAGCTCAGTCGGTAGAGCAGAGGCCTGAAAAGCCTTGTGTCCCCAGTTCAAGTCTGGGTCTTGCCACCATTCATTTTCAAATGATAATAATTATTATTACTTGGCGAGATAGCTCAGTCGGTAGAGCAGAGGCCTGAAAAGCCTTGTGTCCCCAGTTCAAGTCTGGGTCTTGCCACCATATTTAGAGCAAAAGCTTAGGTTTTTGCTCTTTTTTTTATGCAAATCAGATTTTAAAATAACTCTTATTTTACTGACTGTTTTCTATGTAACTAACTTCAATTAATAAATTTGACAGATTGACCTTACAGATGAAATTGGTCTAAGAAAAAATAATACAAAACTTAGGATAAATAAATGAGAAAAAGTGTAATAGCAATAGTAGGCAGACCAAATGTTGGTAAATCAACATTATTCAATAGAATTTGTCATTCTCGTAGCGCAATTGTAGATTTTGAAGAGGGCGTTACCAGAGACAGAAAATACCAAGAAGCCGATTGGGCAGGCTATAGTTTTATCATGGTAGATACAGGTGGAATTATGCCAAAATCTTCCGACACAATGGATAAAGCTATCAAATTCCAAGCAGAAGTAGCAATTGAAGAAGCGGATGTGATTTTATTTGTGGTTGATGCAAAAACCGGAACAACCGACATCGACATGGAGATTGCCAGAATCCTATCCACAGTACGACAAAAAGTGATCTTAGTGGCAAATAAAGTTGATAATGAAAAAGATGAATTGGAAGTTTATGATTTTCTTTCTTTAGGATTTGGTGATGCGTATCCGGTTGCAGCTGTTCAAGGCAGAAACATGGGTAATTTCTTAGATCACATGTGTGCTTATATTGAAAAAGTTCCACATGAAATGGAAGAAGATGATTCAATCAAAGTTGCTATTGTGGGAAAACCAAACGTTGGGAAATCTTCTCTAATAAACAAAATAGTTGGTAAGGAAGCAAACATCGTTACTGATATTGCCGGAACAACTAGAGATTCAATAGATACGAACATACAATACAAAGGTCAAAAATTTACATTTATCGATACTGCCGGTTTAAGAAGAAAAAAAAGAATCAAATATGGAGTCGAATATTTCAGCTCAATGCGTACAATCGATAGTATCAATCGTGCTGATGTTGTTTTGTTGTTGCTTGATGCAACTGAAGATATCTCATCTCAGGATCAGAAGATAGCTTCTTATGCTGCAAGAAACCACAAGGATATTATAATAATTTTTAATAAGTGGGATTTAATCGAAAAAGATAATCATACTATCGGAGAATATATTCAAAATATGAGCAACGAGCTACCTTTTGTTCAATATGCTCCTAAAATGTTTATTTCTGCTCTCACCGGGCAGAGAGTTCACAAAATTTTCGAAAAAATCTTAGAAGTAGAAGCTGAAAGTAAAAAAAGAATTCCAACCGCACAATTAAATAAGTTCTTACAGAAAACTCTCGCTAAATTCCCACCTACACATTCAAGTGGAAAGCATACAAAAATCTATTATTGTAGTCAGATAAAAGTACATCCTCCAACATTTATCTTCTTTTGTAATAATCCTAAATTGGTAACTGTACATTATCGTAGATATTTAAAAAATCAATTACGCGAAGCTTTTAAGTTTGAAGGTGCAACAATT
>JAMOPB010000049.1 GCA_027064945.1 Candidatus Cloacimonadota bacterium | reverse complement strand
CATTATACATTTTTCATTATCCTTCTCCCTCCTCACTTGTTACTCTTACTATGGATCTGATTTTCCAATTAAAAATTAAGAATTCAAAATTTAACATTCTTTAGCTTTCATGCTGTTTTCATGAAGTTGGTTAAGAAAATGGATGATGTTATATTTTCATTGTAGCGCAACTTGCTAAGTTGCGGAAGAGCAACAAGCCGGCAGCTTGTTCTACGTTTTCACATTTCACTTCTTACATTATACATTATACATTTTCCATTGTCCATTGTCCTTCTCCCTTCTCACTTGTTACTCTCACTATGGATCTGATTTTCTAATTAAGAATTCAAAATTTAACATTCTTTAGCTTTCCCGCTGTTTTCATAAAGTTGGTTAAAAATCCGGTTAATACTGTGTCTTTAATTGTGGCACAACTTACCAAATCTTGATTGCCGGTCCAAAATCAATTCCACCAAATAATAAAAATAGCAAGTTATGGAAATTTTACTAAGATATTATTTATTCAGATGTAATTAATTGGGCTTATATACGAACAGCAAAAAAAACTTGTCTTTTAATTGTTCAATTCCATATATTGTCACATTAATTAATTAACATTCCTCTATTTTGAGGGAAATTTAATGCTGAACGATAAACTTGGAGATTTTTATGAAATATTTTTTACCACTATTCTGTTTATTATTTTCAATCACCTTAAATTCTATTACCGAATGGGGTGATATGGGAGTTCCTGTACATCAAAGTTCAGATGCTATTTTAGAAGAAAATTCAGTGATTTGTGAAGATGGAGGTGTTGTTACTTTTTGGACTGATACACGCAATGGTTTTAGATCACTATTTGCACAAAAAATCGATATCAATGGCAACAAATTATGGGAGGAAGATGGTGTTCTGATTTTTCAGTCGGAAGGGTTTGTTTATGGTTTGCAAGTTGTAGCTTCTATTGATAATAGTGTGGTTATTGCTTTTTTGAAATCAGACAACAGGTATTTATCTACAAGTTCTATGGTTTTACAGAAAATTAATTCGGATGGGAATATACATTGGGGTGTAGATGGAAAACAAATCTTTTCACAAGGAAATTATATCATAAATCCAAAATTATTTGCTCATTCGAATGGAGATATAACTGCATTTTGGTTTGATGAGTATTCAGATAAAATAAGAGCTGTAAAAACAAATTCCGATGGAGTTGTTGTTAATGGTTGGGGTTATGATTTTTCTCAAGCAAACTTTGTGGGGATAGATGTTATAGATAACTTTCATAATAAATATTCAGTTACCTCAGATCATCAAGACGGCTTTATGATTGCATCCATAATTGAAACAGATATTTATATGCAGCATTTAGATACGAACGGCAATAAACTTCTTGGCACATTGGGAACATTGATTGTTGATTTACCATCCTATATTCAAGAAATAGAAATTGGGAGTTCTATACAAGATGAATACTATATTGCTTGGTATATTAATTCTGAAGACAATATTTATTTACAAAAAATTAATCAAATTACAAATACTTTATGGGAAAATCCTATCATTATTACCGAATCACAATCTCATTTTAATTTGATGGTTACGGCTGATTCTCAACCTATAATTGAATGGAGAGAATACAATTATGAGACATTTAATCTTGATTATTTTATACAGAAGTTTTCCACAACAGGTACTCCTCTTTGGGATGAAAACAATTCATATTTAGGTGATTCATATCTTTTCAATATTAAGCTAAGTCTTTCTGATGATAACGGTTGCATTTTGTATGCAAAGAAAGAAAATGAAACTAATGAGTTATTGGTCCTTTTACAAAAAATCGATGAAAATGGCATTAAACAATTTGATGATTGCGGTATTATAATTGGTACAACATCATATGAATCTAGTAACAATTTAGCTCTCAGCACAGATAACAATAATATTTTTGTTTCTTGGGATGTTTCTGAAGATGAAAATTCTATTATCAATATTCAAGCATTAAATTTTCAAGGGGATCTGTTATTTTCTGAAGAAGATAAACTAATATTTTCCGATTTAAAAGGCTCTGCATTGTATCACAAAACAATTAATGCAGCCGGATTACCACTAATAAGTTGGGCAGATACTAGGGAAGATAGTAAGATATATGTTCAAATGCTGAATGAAAACGGCGAACCTATTTTCCAAGAAAATGGAATTGCAATTTCCAATTACGTTGATTTATCTGAAAATAATTTTGATGTTGCTTTTTCAGAGAATTCACAAATAATCTCTGTTGCTTGGGAAGATGAAAATATAAATGATAATTATATTTATGCTCAAGCCTTAGATTTACAAGGGAATCTGCTTTGGGGAGAAAACGGTTTAACACTATTTGATAATTCTGCTTATTTATGTGATAATGTGGTTATTTCTTCTTTAAACGAAGATGGGCATGATAGCTTCATTGTGGCTTGGGAAGAATTTGGAAATAATTTTGAAAACATTACAATCAGAGTTCAAAAAATAGTTGATGGTGAAATTCTTTGGGATGATAATGGCGTTGCTCCGTTAGAAAATCAAGGGCAAAACAAAGTTATCGATGTTATTGATAATTATATAATTTATACACATGATCCAGCCTATTTTAATCAAGATTTATATATTCAGAAACTTGATGGTAATGGAAACGTTTATCCCGGTTGGCCACAAGAAGGATTACAATTAGATAATTCAATATCACATTTAAATCAAATACAATATGAGCATATCCCCCAAGGATTATTAGTTAGCTGGCTAAACTCTTCTAACGACATTATTGAAATGCAAATTGTATCTGAAAATGCAGATCTTTTTTGGGAAGATCCATTAAGTTTTGAATTCCAATATCTCAGATTTTTTAAAACTACATTTAATGAATATATTTATTTAACTTCCCTCGAAGATAATTATGATGGAGATTTCTTTAGAATTTCAAAACTATCTTTAGATGGAGAAAACATTTGGAGCGAAGTCAATATTATCGCAAATCAGGATGTAAGAAATTTCAATCAAGTAGCTGTAGGAAATAATATTGCAATAGCTTGGCAAATGTATGACGAGAATTTAGGGAATTTTATCAAAATACAAGAAATTACACCCAATGGTGAATTAATATATTCCAATGAAGGTATAAATATTTTTGGACAATATGGTTATTCTCAAGAACCTCAAATCTTTTTTAATGGTGAGCATGCATATGTTACATGTGAGGATATTAAATCTATGAAACTAGGATATGAAGGCCCATATGAAACTTATAATATTTATGCTCAGAAATTATCACTCGAAACATTAGAAGTTTTAGATGATGAAATTGAACTTAATACCCTTTCAAATTTTCCAAATCCTTTTAATCCATCAACAACAATCAATTATTCCCTTCCTGAAGGAGCAGATAAAGCTAAAATTGAAATATATAACACTAAAGGACAATATGTTAGTGAATTGAAAATTGAAAATAAAAAAAATAATACTGTAACTTGGAATGGTATAGATTCAAATGACAAACCTGTTTCATCGGGCGTGTATTTTTATAAATTGAATGTGGATGGTAAAAATATTGCGACAAACAAAATGTTATTAATAAAGTAAGATCGGAATTTTATCGAAGGATGAAGAGGAAACATTTTTTTGTCCACGGATTGCACGGATAAATGATTATGGTTTAGGGGTTAAGGTTTATGGATCTTTCTTTTTTCAATGAGACATTCCCATCGTAGCGCAACTTGCTAAGTTGCGGGAAATTATCAAGCCGGCAGCTTGTTCTACTTTTTCACATTTTACTTCTTACATTATACATTATACATTATACATTATACATTATACATTTTCCATTATCCTTCTCTCTTCTCGCTTGTTACTCTCACTTTGGATTTGATTTCCAATTAAAAATTAAGAATTCAAAATTTAACAT
>JAMOPB010000048.1 GCA_027064945.1 Candidatus Cloacimonadota bacterium | reverse complement strand
TGCATTTCATAAATTTTTCCAAGAAAAAGGTTTTGTTTATACTCACACGCCAATTATTACAGGTAGCGATTGCGAAGGAGCAGGTGAAATGTTTAGAGTTACAACTCTTCCATTTGATGGCACACCACGTGATGAACGAGGTAACGTAGATTATTCCAAAGATTTCTTCGGAAAGGAAACAAATCTCACAGTTAGCGGTCAATTAGCTGCAGAATCATATGCTTTGGCATTCCGTAATGTTTACACATTTGGACCTACCTTCCGCGCTGAAAATTCTAATACAGCAAGACATGCGGCAGAATTTTGGATGCTTGAACCGGAAATAGCTTTTGCCGATTTAAATGATGATATGGATTTAGCTGAAGAGATGATGAAATATGTAATTAATTATGTAATGACGGAACTTCCTGAAGAGATGGAATTCTTTAATAAATTTGTAGATAAAGGCTTGATTGAACGTCTTACACATTTAGTGGAAGCAAGTTTTGAACGCATAACTTATACAGAAGCTATTGAAATATTAAAAAATGCTAAGAAGAAATTTGAATATCCTGTAGAATGGGGAGCAGATTTGCAAACTGAGCATGAGCGCTATATTACAGAAGAACATTTTAAAAAGCCGGTTTTTGTAACTGATTATCCAAAAGAGATTAAAGCATTTTATATGCGATTGAATGATGATGGAAAAACAGTAGCGGCTATGGATCTTTTGGTTCCGGGTGTAGGCGAAATAATCGGTGGTAGTCAGCGTGAAGAACGTTTGGATAAATTGGAAGAACGTATTAGCGAAATGGGCTTGAACCGAGATGATTATTGGTGGTATTTGGAATTGCGTAAATATGGTGGTACAAAACACGCAGGATTCGGTTTAGGATTCGAACGCGCAATTATGTATCTTACAGGAATGCAGAATATCAGAGATGTTGTATCTTTCCCAAGAACAACAAAATCAGCTGAGTTTTAAAAAATAATAAATATAAAAGGCACTTCGGTGCCTTTTTTTATTAGGAGAATTTCTATGTATTTATTTGAAGTTATTATGCTGTTATGTTTTGGTATCAGTTGGCCTATAAGTATTTATAAATCTGTATCAACACATAAAGTAAGTGGTAAAAGTCCTTTGTTTATGGTGATTATTATGATTGGATATACAGCGGGAATCATTAATAAATATCTTCATTCAAACAATTGGATTATTTGGATGTATTTGATAAATCTGATTATGGTTGGGGTAGATCTGATTTTGTATTATAAATTTTCACCATTAGAAGAAAAAAAATAGTAACAAAAACGGAATAAATAGTTTTAAGAATATAAAATTGTATTTTATCATAATTATATTTCGATAAGATTTATATTATGGTTATTTTTTAGGGAGGTTTATGTCACTATGATTGAAATTAAGAAGTTAGTAAAAGATTACGGTGAGCTTCGTGCTGTAAATGGCATTGAACTAAAGATTAATGATGGCGAAATTTTAGGTTTTTTGGGTCCGAACGGTGCCGGAAAATCTACAACTTTCAAAGTCCTCACCGGATATTTGCAACCTACAGCAGGAAATATTTTTGTAGGTAATAAGAATATCAAAGATCATTCACTTGAAATTCGTAAAATGATTGGTTATCTGCCGGAAAATAATCCGCTATATGTGGAGATGACAGTTTATGATTATCTTAGATTTGTAGCAGATATAAGAGAAATCAAAGATTTCAAAAAACGTTTAAAAGAAGTCATTTCTCAATGTGGTTTGCATGGAGTAGTTCACAAACCGATCAACACCTTGTCAAAAGGTTATCGACAAAGAGTGGGAATAGCGCAGGCAATATTGCATGATCCTGAAATATTGATTTTGGATGAGCCTACAAGTGGATTGGATCCAAATCAAATAGCGGAAATTCGAGAACTTATCATACAATTGGGAAAAGAAAAAACGCTTATTATTTCATCTCACATTATGCAAGAAGTTCAAGCTGTTTGCGATCGCATTGTAATTATCAATCGTGGTGAAATTGTAGCTGATGGGAAAACAGCTGAACTTACAGAAAATATTGATAACATCGATAAGATCTCTATAGAACTTAAAAATGCTGAAGCGGAAGATATATTTGGTTTAAAAGAGACTATTCAAGGGATAACAAAAATAAGCTGTGAAGCGAAAGATGACAAACTGCAGGCAGAAATAGAATATTTGGCTGAAAATGATATTCGAGAAGATCTCTATCTTCAAATCAAAAAAGAAAAATGGATTTTGTTGGAAATGCATAGAAAGCATGCAAGCCTGGAAGAAATATTCCGCAATTTAACTTCTAATGGAGGCAACAAATGAATTATACAAAAATTATAGCGGCAAAAGAATTAAAAAGTTATTTCACATCACCTGCGGCATATATTTTACTTTCGATATTTTTATTAATTAGCGGTTGGTTTTTTGCTAATCCGTTATTTTTAATTAACCAAGCAGAATTGCGTTCTTTATTTAATGTCATACCTTGGATTTTTATCGTATTAATTCCGGCAACCACAATGGGATTATTGGCAAAAGAACGTGAAACAGGGACAATCGAGTTAATCTCTACTTTTCCTATGCAAAAATCCAGCATCATAATGGGAAAATTTTTCGCTAGTGTAGGAATGATTTCATTTGCTTTACTTTTTACATTTGTTCACCTGTTTACTATCATATTCTTAGGAACAAATATAGATTTCGGAGCGATTTTTTGTGGATATTTCGGATTAATTTTATTAACCGGAATGTATAGTGCAATAGGGATTTTTGCATCTAGTTTAACAAAAAATCAGATTGTGGCGTTTATCTTAAGCTTTTTCATAATATTAGTTTTGTATCTTATCCAATTCACTTTGATTTTTATTCCTGATTGGTTAGCGGGATTTTTACAATACATAAGCATTGGATATCATTTTTCTAATCTAAGCAAAGGTGTTATCGATACAAGAAATATTATCTATTTTCTTAGTATGACAGCTTTGTTTTTAAAATTAGCAGTAACTATCTTGGAAAGTGAGAAGTAGGAGGAGATATGAAACAAAATAGCAAATGGACAAATACAATCATCTTTGCAGTTATCTTAGTTTTTTTGAATTTGGTTTCTATTTCCATTTTCACCAGATTAGATCTTTCACAAGGCAAAGTGTATTCACTTTCCAAATCAAGTAAAGAAATTGTGAAGAATTTGGATGATAGAATTTTAGTGCAAGCATACTTTAGTAAAAACCTTCCTAGCCAATATGCAGATTTGCGTAGATATGTGGAAGATATGTTGGATGAATATGCAGCCTACGGAAAAGGAAATTTCAAGTTCGAATTTATAGATCCGACAGATGAAGAAAAGCTTAAGAAAGAAGCACAACAGAATGGAATTCAGCCTGCAACAATGCGTGTTAATGAGAACGATCAATTAGTGATTCGAGAAGTATATTTAGGTTTAGCTTTTCATTATCATGATAAAGTGGAATCAATTCCTATCGTGCAAAACAGTCAGGGCTTGGAATATGACATTACAAGTAAGATAAAGAAAATTACAGAATCTAATATGCAAAAAGTAGCTTTTTTTGCCTTAGATGATGAAGAACCGGATCCACGTTATCCAAGACCAGGTAAATATGAAACGGTAAAACTATTGATTGGCGAGAGCTATGAATTGGTAACCACTACTTTGGAAGAAGAATTAGCCGACGATATTTCTGTTTTGGTTTTTGCCGGTGTAAATGAAGACCTTTCAGAAGAGCAATTGCAAAATCTGGATAAATATATTGTTCAGGGTGGGAAAGTAATGTTCTTCCAAGATAGGGTAGATGCAAATTTACAGCAACAAAGTGCTAAGCTTTTGGAAAGTAACATCTTTGATTTACTTTCATTCTATGGAATAAAAATAAAGGAAAATCTTGTAGCAGACGCTAAATG